>JALZAH010000047.1 GCA_030948425.1 Actinomycetota bacterium | reverse complement strand
CAAGGCTCCCTTCGCGACGACGTGGCCCGGATCACCCAAGACCTGGCCCACGCCCACGAGGAGCTGATCGCCCGAGCCCCCGAGCAGTGGCACCTCTTCCAACCCAACTGGCCCAGCGATCGGCCTTGAAACGACGTTGAACTAACAATAGATGTGAAATGCATCTAGCGAATAGGCATCTACCAGGGGCGACGAATCTCGGCCGCCCAGTTGCGGGAAATTTACCTGCTCTTCGCATTGATGATCGATTATGCGCTGTGGTAGGTTTCGCGCTTGGTGGAAGGTGAGAACCGTGGGGGATACCGTTGTCGCAGGCCCGGCGGGCCGACTCCTGGCACCACTTTCGACAATCGCGTAAACCCCTGAACCTACCAAACAGAGCCGTGGGCCAGGGCCCGAACAAACAAAGGACAGATGCTGAATGAGATTTTCACGCGTTATCGGCTTGGCCTCGATCATTGGCCTGGCTCTGCTGGGCATCGTCGGGGTGAGCCCGGCTTCGGCAGCCAACAAGACCATCCACTGTGGTAACACCATCAGCGGCAACGTCACTGCCAACAACAGCATCGGCCCCTGTCCCGGCGGCGACGGCCTCAAGATCTCGGCCCCCGGCACCGTCCTGAACCTCAACGGCCACTCCATCCAGTGCAGCAACTTCAACAACCACGTGAAGAGAGAGCAGGTGGGCATCCACCTCATCGGCGCCAGCAACGTCACGGTGAAGAACGGCACGGTGTACGACTGCGACGCCGGCGTGGCCATCGAGGGCGGCTCCAACAACACCGTCTCGGGCATCACCGCCCACGACAACGTGGCCCACGTGTTGGTGTCCGGGCCCGTGAACCCCGACAACCCCCTGACCACGCCCTGCAACTTCGGCGACGGGATCACCACCCTCGACTCAAGCGGCAACCACATCACGGGCAACATCACGTATCGAAACGGGCCGTTCTCGGGCATCTCGCTCGTGGGCGCGTCGAGTTCGAATAACGTGACGGGCAACCAGTCGTACGAAAACGACGTCTCCAACGCTCTGCCGCCGCCCGCCGCGCCGGACACCAGTGGACCGTGCGGGCCCTTCAGCGCTACGCCTCAGGGCCAGGGTCGGCTTCACCAAGACATCGGCATTCGTGTCGAGGGTCCGGGGGCCACGAACAACAGCATCACCGGCAACCAGGCCAACAACAACCAGCTGAACGGGATCTCGATCCACGGCTATGTCTGCTTCGTCGGTATTACGCCACCGCCGGGTGCTCCGCCAGTTGGAACGTCCAACTCGGGCAACCAGGTCGTGGGCAACAGTGTGTCGGGCAACGGCTTCTCCGACAACATCGACGGGATCGGCATCCTCTCCCAGGGACCGTTGGGCACCGTCACCTGCGGCTCCGATCACAACACGATCGTGGGCAACATCTCCAGTGGCAATGCCCGCGACGGGATCTTCGTGGCTGCGACAGGTGACAACTCGAAACCGTCGAGCAACACGATCAACGCCAATCTCACCGACGGCAACGGTCGTGACGGGGTCCATCTGGCCAGTCCGTTCACGGTGTGCCCGATCGGGCAAGGCAACTCCACACCCCCGAACTTCTGCAACGTTCCCCGCGAGCCCAGGAACGGAGCGAACAACAACACGCTGATATCCAACAACGGCCACAACAACGGCGGCGCCATCGCGTTGCCTGCGCACGGCCACGATGGCTACGACGGCAACCCAGCCTGCGACAACAACAACTGGGTGGCCAACATCTTCGGCACCGTGAACCAGGCGTGTGTCGCCGCCAACGGCGGCACGGGAGCGGTCATCCCGTAACCAGCTGAACCCTCACCACCCGTCCCGAGAGCCCGGCCCCACACCAGTGGGACCGGGCTCTCGTCGTTGTTCGGGCGCCCGGCCAGTTGAGGGCGATGTGGCTACCCTTCGGGACGTGAGCGCCCGCCCGCCCTCGTGTCGGCCAGCCTGACCCTGCTGCGCCGCCCCGGCGTCGCCGTCGCCGTGGCCACGGGCGGCTCGGTCCTGCTCGTGGCCCGTCCGCTGGTGCTGGCCCGCACCGATCGTCCGGTGGAGGCCCTGGTACTCCTGTTCACCGGGTTGCTGATCGTCGGGGTGCGCTGGCCGGCACGGGCCCGAGTCGTACCCGAGCCGGCAAGGCCGGGATGGGACGTGGCGGCCGTGCTGGTCGTGGGCCTGGCCGCGTTCGCCATGGGCCGGGTCCTGGGTGGAGGCGACACACCGACGCCCGCCCTCGCCACGGTGATCGCCCTCAACACGTTGGCGGCCGTCGCCGAGGAAGCGTTCTTCCGCCGCCTCGTCTACGAGAGCTTCCTGAGCCGTGGTCCTGTGGTGGCCGTCGTCGCCTCGACCACACTCTTCGCCATCGTGCACGTGACCGTCTACGGGCTCTGGGTCCTCCCCCTCGATCTGGCCGCCGGCCTCGTCCTGTCCTGGCAACGGTGGGCGAGCGGTTCGTGGCACGTGCCGGCGCTCACCCATGCCCTCGCCAACATCCTGGTGGTGATCTGAATGCGCCGTCTGCCCTTCGTGGCCCCGGTGATGGCCGTCCTGAGCCTGGTCGCCGGTGGCTGCGCCCTGTCGACATCCCCCGAGCCCCTGGTCGTCGGGGCCATCTACCCCACCACCGGCTCCCAGGCTCCCGGTGGAGGTGCCGAGGCGAGGGGTGTGGACCTGGCCGTGGAATGGGCCAACACCCATGGAGGGGTGCACGGGCGGCCGCTGAGCCTGGCTGTCCTCGACACCCCCCGGGCCGAGGCAGTGCCCGCGGCCATGGCGTCACTCCGACGGCGCGGCGTATCGGTCGTCATCGGCAGCCACGGGAGCCCCATCTCGGCGGTGGCGGCCGACGTGGCCACCCAGGAGGGGATGAGCTTCTGGGAGACGGGTGCAGTGGGCCAGGTGGGCCCTGACGCCGCCGGGAGCAGGAACTTCTTCCGACTCTCACCCATGGGCGCCAACCTGGGTCGTGCCGCCATCTCGTTCGTGCGTGACGAGCTGGCCGCCAAGCTCGCCCCCACCCGGCCCCTGCGTTACGCCGTCGCCTTCGTCGACGACGCCTACGGGCGCGCCGTGGGCGAGGGAGCAGCCGCCGAGGCGAGCGCCGCCGGCGGCGATG
The DNA here is from genome assembly GCA_030948425.1 of Actinomycetota bacterium. GTDB lineage: Bacteria > Actinomycetota > Acidimicrobiia > Acidimicrobiales > Palsa-688 > JALZAH01. Next base: position 6,288 of record JALZAH010000047.1, on the reverse strand, counting down.
GGCTGGTGGGGACCTTCCCCTACGACGCCGCCACCACCGACTTCGGGGAGCTGGCCGGGCGCATCGGGGCCGTCGCCCCCGACGTGCTCTTCGTGTCCGCCTACCTCGACGACGGCATCGCCCTGCGGCGGGCCGTCGTCGCCGCCGGGATACCGCTGGCCGCCAACATCGGCACCAGCTCCAGCTACTGCATGCCGTCGTTCGGCGAGGCCCTCGGTGATGCCGCCGTGGGCCTGTTCGCCTCGGACAAGCCCGACGCCGCCGATGTGCGCCCGGACGCTCTCAGCGAGGAAGGCCGCCAGGCGCTGGCCTGGGTCAGCCGGCGCTACGAGGACCGCTACCACGAGCCCATGGACGCGCCGGCGCTGGCAGGCTTCGCCAACGCGTCCGCCTTGTTGACCCACGTCCTGCCCGCGGCCACCAGCCTCAGAGCCGGCGACGTGGCCGCCGCGGCCGGACGGGTCAAGCTGGCCCGGGGCACCCTGGCCAACGGCGCCGGGCTCGACCTGGCCCCTCCCGACGCCCCCGACGCCGGAGCCAACCGCAACGCCGCCGGGGTCATCTGGGAGTGGGTCGCACCGCGCACCCGCGCCGTCGTGTGGCCGCCCGCCTACGCATCCCATCCCATCGTGGCCCCGCCCGTCGGGCCATGAGGACCGAGGGGGCAGGGCGACGCCGACCGGTGCTGCTCGGTGTCGCGGCCGTGGCTGCGTATGTTGGCGTCGCTGTGGCCACCATGAGCGGAGGCTCTCGCCTTCGCCCCCTGTACGACGGCTTGACCCCCCCGCCTCCCTACCGGTGGGTCTCGCCACCCAAGGAGTTCGCGGCCGGCAACGTGAAACCCACCCCGGCGACCGACAACCTGCCCCTCGGCGCCGATGGCACCGACATCCGGGGGGTCGCCACCGACGACGGCCAGTTCGTTCTCAACCTTCCCCGTGGCGCGGTGGCTCCCCATGAGGGGGACACCAGCGTCACGATCGACGTGACCCCCCTCGACCCCGCTTCCCTCGGCCCACTGCCGCCCGGCTTGCGGGCCGACGGGAACGCCTACCGGGTGTCGGCGGTGTACCAACCCTCGGGGCAGCCGGTCGGACCACTGGCCCAGCCGGGCAACGTCATCGTGACCGTTCCCGAACCCACCCAGGATTTGCTCTACTCGCCCGACGGAAGAGCGTGGACGAGGTTGAGCACCCGCAACCTGAGCGGACCGGTCTCGCCGGACTCGACGTTCGACAAGCCCGGCTATTACCTGGGTGCAGCCCCGCCGACCCCAGGCGGGGATGCGTCACCAGGCAGCTCCGGGATCGGCGACCGGGTCCTGGCGGTGGCAGTGATCACCGTGGTCCTGGCCGCCGGGCTGTGGTTCGTCCCCGCCGTGGTCCGCCGGCGCCGGCACCGCCGTCGCCGATGACCTTCCACCCGACGCGGCGGCTCAGTTCCTGCCGATGTGGCCCGCCGGGACCTTGCCGAGGCGGCCGGCCTGGTAGTCCTCCATGGCCTGGGCCAGCTCCGCCCTGGTGTTCATCACGAACGGGCCGTACCAGGCCACGGGCTCACCGATGGGTCGGCCGCCGAGCACGACCACCTCGAGGGCCGGGCTGCGGCTGTCCTGGGTGACATCGGCAGCCACGGTGACCACGTCGCCGGCGCCGAGCACGGCCAGCTGGCCACTGCCCAACGGACGGCCTTCGGCGCTGACGGTGCCCCGACCGGCCAGGGCATAGACGAGGGCGTTGAATGGCCGGGGCCAGGGCAGCACGAGCCGGGCCCCAGGGCTGATGGTGGCGTGCGTCATGGCCATGGGCGTGTGGGTGACGCCGGGGCCACTGGCACCCGCCAGGTCGCCGGCGATGACCCGCACCAGGGCACCGGCATCGTCGGTGGACAGAAGGGTCACCTGGTCACGCCGGATGTCCTGGTAGCGGGGCGCGACCCACTTGTCGGCGGCCGGGAGGTTCACCCAGAGCTGCAGGCCATGGAACAGGCCGCCGCTGGTCACCATGGCCTCCGGTGGCGCCTCGATGTGGAGGATCCCCGAACCGGCGGTCATCCACTGGGTGTCGCCGTTGGTGATGAGGCCTCCCCCACCGATCGAGTCCTGGTGCTGGAAGGTGCCGTCGATCATGTACGTCACCGTCTCGAAGCCACGGTGAGGGTGCCACGAGGTGCCCTTGGGCTCGCCGGGGGCGTACTCGACCTCGCCCATCTGGTCCATGTGGACGAAGGGGTCGAGGAGGGCGGCGTCGACGCCGGCGAAGGCCCGGTGCACCGGGAACCCCTCGCCTTCGAATCCCCGCGGTCCGGTGGTCACCGAGACCACGGGTCGGTCCTGGGTCGCGGCGGGATCGGGGCGGGCGATGCGCTCCAGGGTGGTGAGATCGTCGACGGTGCCAGCGGGCATGGGAAGCTCCTCCTCGGTTTTCGTCCGGCTCTGCCGCACCGGACACACGCGTCAACACTTCGGCCGCCCCGACCCTTCCCGACCCCGCCCCGGCCCGACGGCTCCGGCATATCCGCGATGTTGACCGGACCCTGTCGCGCTCGTCCTGCGAGTGGTCAACCTTCGATCTGAAAGACCCCCGCCCGGCCCGAGGCATCGAGTAACTGCCTCACGTCGGCGGGGAGGTCGACGAGCGTCAGGGCGCCACCGCGCTGGAGCAGGTCGACGTGAAGGCGAGCGAGCCGTCCGAAAGCAGCCGCCTCGACCCGGCTGACCCTTCCGAAGTCGAGCTGCAGCCTGGTGTGGCCTTGGTCGACGAGCAGTCGTAGCCGTCGCTCCAGCTCCACCGCGTCAGCACCGGCGACGTCTCCTATCAGGCGCACCGTGACGCCGCCGTCGGAGTCGGGAGCAGAGGCGATGAGGACGAATTCGTAAGCCATCAGTGCCCCCGTGCTCGAACGAGAACCTACTATACGTTGTCGTTGTTCCGAGGAGGACGATAGGTTGTTCGGACCCAGCCGATGCTTTTTGCAGCCACGTCCGAACGGAGGGCAATGAGTCGATCTGGCCGACTGCCGATGGGCGAGTTGGAGGCAGCGGTGATGAGCCTGTTGTGGGAGAGCGACGGTTGGCAGACCTCTGGCGAGGTCCACGGCCGGCTGGAGCCGCTGCACCCAGTGGCCTACACGACAGTCATGACGATCCTCGTTCGGCTCTGGCAGAAGGGGCGCCTGGAGCGCCACAAGACAGGACGCGCCTTTGCTTACCGGCCGAAGTTGACTCGCGACGAGGATGCCGCCCGGCGGATGGGCGATGTCTTGGCCAGTCTCGGTGACCACAAGGGCGCTCTCAACCGCTTCGTCGAGACGCTCGACGCCGGCGACCGGGCCCAGCTCCGCCGGCTTCTGGCCTCGGCCACGACACGGAATCGTTGATCGTCCTCGTCGCCATCGGGGGAGTCGGACTGCTCGCCGCCCCTGGCATGGTCCGGCGGTGGGGACGACACCTTCCACCTCAGGAGTGGTCGCGCCTGACGGCTGGATCCCTCGCGGGCGGGGGCATGCTGTGCGGGATTGCCCTCGGGATCATGGCTCTACCCACCATCCTCGGCCTCCTCCACGGGTCGGCCCTTGCTCAGGCCTGCACGCACGCGCTCGGTCCACTAGGGCCACGGGGTGGCCCGATAGTCGGATGGGCGACGGTGCTGGTGGTGACGTGGAGCCTGGTTGGCTGTATACGGGCCCGACGAGGCGTGAGCAGGGCACAGCATGCCGGCCGCATCGAACCGTGGCTGGGCGAACACCGACGCTTCGACAGTTGGGAGCTGGTCGTCCTGCCTTGCGACGAGCTCTTCGCCCTGAGCGTTCCCGGCACGCTGTCGCAGGTCGTCGTCTCCCGGGGTCTGTCCACAACGCTCGCACCCGCGGAGCTCGCCGCGGTCGTGGCCCACGAGCGGTCCCACCTCGCTCACGGCCATCACCACTATCTGCTGCTCGTGGCCGTCGTTAGCGGCGCGTTTGGTTTCGTGCCCGGCGTGCGGCGTAGCGTGTCGACTCTGCGAGTCGCCCTCGAGCGCTGGGCCGACGAGGATGCCGCAGAGCGGAACGAGCGTCGTTGTGTCGCCGCCGCTCTGGCCCGAGCCAGCTACCTTCCCGCTCCCGAAGGTTTGGCCGCTTTCGGCGCGCCCTCGATGATCCTCGAGCGCCTCCAGGCTCTGGAGTCACCCCCCGTTCCGAGGACACTGCGGCGGGCTATGCCCATTTACGTCGTGATCGTGGGACTGGCGATGGCATCCGTGGGGGTCCTGGCGTCCCAGGCCGGCCAACTGCGTGTGTTGGGATCGTTGGTCAGCCGCTGCCTGTAGCTTGGCATCGCTGGGTGGTCGTGATGTCGTGTCCGCTGTCCGTCAGGTGATCTCCACCGTCTAAGCTACGACACACTGTAATGATACGATCGTCTTCCCGCTTCTGGCGGGTCCGGCGTTGGGCCACGACTCTCGTTGCCCTGAGCGTCCTGGGCGCGGCGTGCTCAGCCAGGCCAGGGGGCGTCGGACTCGTGGCTATCGGTCAACCGGCCGGTTTCCCTGCGGCCGGTACCCTTCAAGCCGCCTCGGCCCAGGAACTCCAGAACATCATCGTTGGCGCGCGCGGGCGCCCGGTCGTGGTCAACCTTTGGGCATCGTGGTGCGGGCCGTGTCGCACCGAAGCCCCGCTGCTCCAGCGCGCCCATAGCCGGTACGGCAGCGACGTGGCGTTCCTCGGGGTCGACTCCCAGGACTCCGCCGATGCAGCACGGGACTTCCTTCGCCGCTACGACATCACTTATCCGAATGTGGTCGACGCCGACGGGAGTATCGCCGCGCTCCTGTCGATGCGGGGATTGCCGACGACATACGTGTTCGACCGCAACGGGCGGATCACCGCGGCGGTGCTGGGTGGCATCTCCGAACAGACCTTGGCGGCCCGCCTCCGCGACGCCCTCGGTCGATGATCGACACCGGCCTGCTGTCCAGCATGGCGGTCATCGTCGGCACGGTGTTCTTCGTCAAGCGATGGGCGCCTCCACTCACGCTCGGCACCGACACCCTCGGTGGCGTGGCCGGTGCTCCCCTGTGGGTGGGCGTCGTCGTGGCGCGGCTCGTGGCGGTCATCGTCGATGATCCGGGCACCCTGGGCAGACCGAGGGATCTGCTGCTGATCAGGGGAGGCATGGAGTTCTGGGCCGGTGCGCTGGCCGCGGTCGTGGTAGCGGGGATCGGCGCCCGCCGGGCGCAGGTGCCGGTCCTGGCCCGGCTCGGCGATCTGGCCGTCTACGGGCTCGTCGCGTACGCCGCCTTCGAGGCAACGTGTGTACTGCGCGACGGGTGCTTCGGGCCCCTGTCTCCGATCGGCATCCGCCCGCGTGGATTGGGCGCGCCCGAGATCCCGACCGGTCTGGTCGTGGGGTCGTTCGTCCTCGCCTTGGCCGCGGTCGTCCGCAGATTCGCGCGTCGCTCCGGTGGCATGGCTGCGTTGCTCGCGGCGGGCGGGCTGACGTTCGTCCGCTTCGCCGCGGCCTTTGCGCTTCCGCACATCGGGCCAGGCCTCTCACGCCCCCAGGTCGAGTCGGGGGTGGTGACCGTCGCCATTCTCGTCGCCGGAAGCGTCGTGTGGTTACGGGCGCGAAGGGCGGACGCCACACTCGGGCGGCCTACTTCCCACGCTGAGGATGGGGAGACCGGTGGCGGCCGGCCATCGGATGGCGTTGTCGATCCGACCCGGGGGGTCGGGGGGTGAACGATGTGGCCCTCCCGCTGCTGGCCGTGGTGGCCGGGCTCATCTCCATCACCAGCCCGTGCTGCCTCCCGCTGATCCCGAGTTACGTCTCCTACGTCTCGTCGCTGCCGGTCGCCGAGATGGCCGAGGCCGAGGGGCGCCGCCTCGCGCTCGAATCCTCACTTCTGTTCGTCGCCGGCTTCACCATCGTCTTCACCGCCCTCGGGCTGACGGCGTCGGTCATCGGCACGGTGCTCCTCGCCCACCTGGCTGTTCTCACCCGACTGGCGGGCGTGTTCATCCTGTTCATGGGCCTGGCTGCGCTCGGGCTCTTTCCACGCCGCTGGCTACAGCGCGAGCTCCGCCTCGATCTGCATCGCGTACCTCGCGGGAGGGCGGGAGCCCTTCCGCTGGGAATGGCCTTCGCGGCTGGCTGGACGCCGTGCATCGGTCCGGTGCTGGCGACCATCTTGACGCTCGCCGCCTCCTCCGGGTCGGTACTGGCGGGCGGCGCGCTCCTTGCCCTGTACTCCGTCGGCCTCGGAATTCCGTTCGTCGCCATCGCCGTCGGGTACCACCGCCTCGGTCGCT
>JALZAH010000033.1 GCA_030948425.1 Actinomycetota bacterium | reverse complement strand
CCATAGGGCCCTTGACCAGCGCCTTCTCGCTCTTCGCCTCCAAGTTGTGCTGGTGTCCGCTCAGTCGTTCGGAGGCGGGAACCCGGCCTCGGCGTCGATCGCGGCGATCGTCCGTCTGGCCGGAACGAAGAATCGCTCACCGCCGATCACGATCCAGCCTGATCCGTGGATCGGGCCAAGGCGAGTGGAGCGGGGGAGTCGCCGAGCGTGTCGTCGGTTCCGCACCCATCGGTTGAAACCGGGCCTCACCACCCCCGGTTCGAGGATGAGGATCGCCCGGTCGGTGACCGCCAGCGTCCAGTGGGGCTCCAGGATCGTCTGGTAGGCAATGAGGAGATGCTCGATCTGTTCTCCAGGCTCGAGGAAGGGCTGGCAGAGGCGGACCAGCCAGACCTTCGGAGTCCAATATCCCCTCCCCAGCACGAGCATGGGCTCGTCGCCACGCCACCAACGAAACCCCGCCACCAGGGTGAAGATGAAGGTAGTCCCCATGAGGACGACGACGACGGTCGTCAACACCGATGGTCGCCCCGCCGGTTCCAGGCGGTCGTCCCCGGGGGCGCAATGGGCCACGCCGTCATTCGCGTGGCGTCCATGTAGGCCTGCCGTGCGGGCGGTGGGAGTCGAACCCACACCCCTTTCGGGACCGGGACCTAAACCCGGCGCGTCTGCCGTTCCGCCACGCCCGCGTGGGGGAGAAGGCTACGACCTGAACCCGTCGTCGAGGCCCAACCCGAAGGCCTCGTAGCCGCTGCGGACCGACTCGGCGTCGGGATGGGTCATCGCTCCTCCTTGATCGGTGGAACCGAGCGTACGCCCGGTCACCGAACGATGGTCGGCCCGCTAGCCTCGGCGCCATGAACTCCGACCTGTCGCTCCCCATCGCCACCGACCAGATGACCACCGGCGACCGGGCCAACGACGTCTACGCCCGCCTCCTCAAAGAGCGAATCGTGTTCTTGGGTACCCAAGTCGATGACAACGCCGCCAACCTGATCTGCGCCCAGCTTCTCCTCCTGCAGTCCGAGGACGAGGACAGGGACATCTTCCTGTACATCAACTCCCCTGGCGGATCGGTCTCGGCCGGTATGGCCATCTACGACACCATGCAGTACGTGAGCTGCGATGTGGGCACCATCTGCATGGGCCTGGCCGCCTCCATGGGCCAGTTCCTCCTGTGCGCCGGCCAGCCGGGCAAGCGCTTCGCCCTGCCCCACTCGCGGGTGCTCATGCACCAGCCGTCGGCCCAGATGCAGGGTGCCGCCGTCGACATCGCCATCCATGCCGAGCAGATCATCTACACGAAGCGCATCATGGCGGAGCGCATCGCCCAGCACACGGGCCAGACGGTCGACCAGATCGAGGTCGACTTCGACCGCGACCGATGGTTCACCGCCATCGAGGCTCGGGAGTACGGCATCATCGACAAGGTCATCGAGCGAATCCGCGACGTGGCCGTTTGACCCGAAGCCACCGGCGATGAGGACTCACGGGAGGTGGGCGACATGAAGGTGGCGATCACCGGGTCGCACGGCCTCATCGGATCGGCACTGGCGTCGTCGTTGAAAGCTGACGGCCACGAGGTCACTCGCCTGGTCCGGGGCCAAGCCTCGGGCACCAACGAGATGGCGTGGAACCCGGCCCTGGGCACAATCGACGCCGGGGCCCTCGAGGGCCACGACGCGGTTGTCCATCTGGCCGGCGTCGGCATCGGTGACCACCGCTGGACCGACGAGCACAAGGCCGCAGTCCTCGACAGCCGGGTGCAGGGCACGCGCCTGCTCACCACCACTCTTGCCGGGCTCAAACGTCCGCCGGCGGTCGTGGCGTCGGGCTCGGCCGTCGGCTTCTACGGCGACCGGGGCGATGAGGAGCTCACCGAGGACAGCAGGCCGGGAACCGGATTCCTCGCCGACGTGGTCCAGAAATGGGAGGCGTCCGCCGCTCCGGCCACCGAGGCGGGCATTCGGGTGGCCTACCTGCGAACCGGCGTCGTCCAGAGCGCCGACGGCGGCGC
>JALZAH010000221.1 GCA_030948425.1 Actinomycetota bacterium | reverse complement strand
CGCATGGAGTGCTTCGCGTCGACCTTCGATGCCGCCGAGTGCTGAAGGACCGAGGTGAGCCCGTACATCGTCGCCGCGGCGAGGGCCAGGAAGATCGACTCCGGATGGGCCAGGAGGCTGTGGTGGTGATGCACCTCCAGGTACTACCCCGATGGGGTCGGGTGGCGGCGACCGAGATCGACTATGCCTGAACCTACGTCGCCGGTCCTCGCCGCATCATCATGGAGTCACCTGCTCCCGGACCGGGGGCCGGACCGTTCTTGAAGCCACGCTCGTTGGCAAACTGGCTCCGAGGCCGACTCCCTCAACGCGACGCTGAACGGCGGCCGAAGCTGGCCGACCCGGCCAATCTGCACGGCGCCAAATTTGACCGGGACGCGGCTCAACGGAGCCCCGGCCGAGTCCACGCCGCGCAGGTCGCTTTCGGCCAGGTCCGCCCATTCGAGGTCGGCGTGGGCCAGCCGCTTGCCCTGCGAGTCCACGGCGACGAGCCGCGCCTTGCGGAGGTCGCTGCCGTTGTGGTCGTCCCTGGCAAGAACTGCCGCTCGCGGGTGGCGGTGAGTCGTCGCCAGACAATCACCATTTCGCCGCCTCCTCACTCGCCTCTGGCGAAGGGCAACGTCGCAGGTTGCACTTCGGCTGGATCACCACCGGGCATTAACAACTCGTCGTTGATCCCGGTGCCGGGCTCGGAGGCCGGTCTCGTTACTGGTCGGTTCGACCGGATGTCGATTCGCCGAACCTCTTCAGGTTGTCGGGCAGGCCGCCGAGCGCCCCCTTCGCCTGGTCGACATCACGCCGTCCACGCTCAGCCAGCTTCGCCACCAGTTCACCGATGCTCAGCAGAGCGCCGACCGGAGCGAAGAGGATGGTGTCGAGCACCTGGTCAACACGATCACGAGGCGGGTTCATGTCCGCATTTTCGCGCCGTAATCGACCAAGAGAGGTCGTTCCCACCGATACGGCGCAGCTATGCTCGAATGTGCTGGAGGGGCTTCGTCCCCTAGGTGCGCCGTTGAGCCGCCAGCAGGGGGCCAGCAACCCTTGGGGGGCCGCGAGACCGATCGGAGTGGAAGACGATGCCGGGCAAGTTCGTGGTGAAGAAGGGCTCCACCGGGAAGTTTCGCTTCTCGCTGCTGTCGACGAACGGCCAGATCGTGGCCACCAGCGAGGCCTACAACACCAAGGTTTCAGCCATGAACGGTATCCGGGCCGTCAAGAAGCTGGCCGCCGAGGCTGAGATCCAGGATCAGACCACCAAGGAGTGGGCGGCGGGCGAGCCGGCCCGATCCGCCGCAGCCGCGGTGAAGAAGGCCAAGACCGCAGCCAAGAAGAAGGCCGCAGCCAAGAGGTAGTCGCACGGGTGCGGCGGGCCGGCGGAGGGAAGGTAAGCGCACCCCGGGCCGCTCACCGTCATTACCCGAGCCCCACCGCCGGTCACTAACGACGGGCAGGGCGAGAGGAGTGGCCATCGGAAGTCGCCGAACGCCATCGATCTGCGCTCCATATCGTGAGGCACTCTCGGTTCTTGCCACCTGGTGAGAGCGCGATGCGCCTCTCGGAGCAGCACCGTGCTAGCAGGCCATGTCGCGTGATCGGCTGCTGGCACGCACGGAGCGTCTGGGATGATCCGTCCCTGGCTCGCCAGGAGGACGATGGGTTCTGAGCAAGGAGGACGACGCGATGGAGGTGCAGGTTGGGCCGGCAGAGGTGGCTATCCATGCTGATGACCAGGTTGTCGTGTGTGACCTCGACGGGCGGATGTCGAGCACAAAGACCCAGGGGTACTTCGACTCCGATACCCGGCTGGTCTCCGGCTACCGCCTCAAGCTGGGCCGGGCGGCGCCGCTGCTGCTGAACAGCTCAGCGGTCGAGCCCTTCTCCTCCCGCTTCGAGTTCACCAACCCCGTGCTGCTGGCGTCCACTGGTGGTCAGATCCCGGCGTCCACCCTGCACTTGCGCCTCGACAGGACGGTGGGCCACGGCGTCCACGAAGACTACGAGATCGTCAACTACGGGCCGGTGGCCGTGGAGGTCGACCTGGAGATCAGCGTGGAATGCGACTTCGCCG
>JALZAH010000215.1 GCA_030948425.1 Actinomycetota bacterium | reverse complement strand
GTGCCAAGGGGACCTACGTCGCCCAGGTTGACCCCATCTGCAAAGCGCTGCAACCGCAGGTCACCAACCTCGGCAGCGACCCGGCCAAGCAGGCGTCGGCCATCGCCGACGCGGTCGCCAAGATCATGGCCGTCCCCAAGCCCAAAGAGGACAGCACGCGGGCCGACCTGTTCATCGCCGCCCTGAACAACGTCAACCTGTCGCTGCAGGACGTCGACCAGTCCCGCAGGGTCAACGACACGACCCGGGCCAACACGGCCCTCGCCGGCGCCAAGGTGAACGCCACCAAGTCGAATGCCGCGGCCAAGCAGTACCCCATGGTGGAGTGCGCCCAGACCTTCTAGAGAGAGACACAAGTTGTGACACCTGAACCGGTGGTCTCCGCTCAGGGATGGGGTGTGCTGCACCTGTTCCTGAAGCTTGGCCCCACCCTCGACCGTGAGGCGGTGGTGGCGGCGGTGAAGGCCTGCCAGGCCGACGACCACCAAGTCGTCACCTTCGCGGTGCTGGGCCACAAGGCCGACCTGGGTGTGATGGCCCTGGGACCCGACCTGTGGCGCTTGCGCCGGCTGCAAGCCGAACTGAGCGCGGCGGGCCTGACCGTGGCCGACTCCTACGTGTCGCTCACCGAGGTGTCCGAGTACGCCCAGGGTGTGCCGGCCGAGCGCTTGGAGCCCCGCCTGCACCCGAAGCTGCCGCCGGAGGGCAAGCGGGTGATCTGTTTCTACCCGATGTCCAAGCGGCGCGACGTGGCCGGCAACTGGTACATGCTGCCCTACGAGGAGCGGCGTGACCTCATGGAGAGCCATGGCCGCAAGGGTCGCGAGTTCGCCGGCAGGGTCGTCCAGCTGGTCACGGGGTCCACCGGGCTCGACGACTGGGAGTGGGCGGTGACCCTCTTCGCCGCCGATCCCGCCGACCTCAAGGCGTGCGTCTACGAGATGCGCTTCGATCCCGCCTCGGCCATCTACGCCGATTTCGGCCTGTTCGTCACCGGCCTGGTCGGCCCTGTCGAGCAGATCCTCGAACAGGTCGTCTAGCCGCCGGTAGCGTGGTCTCTTTCCACCACACGAGGAGGCCGGCCGCATGGCTGACGTAGGAAAGTTCCTGGACAAGGCGTACGAGGGCAAGGACTTCCCGGAGCTGTCGGAAGCGCCCGTCTCCGCTCTCGAAGGCGTCTCCGAGTCCGACGCCGAGCACCTGAAGGCCGCATTCAACATCAAGACGATCCGAGACCTGGCTACCAACAAGTTCGTCCTGCGGGCCCAGGCCATCAACGTCCTGTCCAAGTAGCGGGGTGGAGGGCCCCGCCCCCGCCCCGGTACTGTCCAGGGCCGTGGCCGACCTCGACGTGCTGCGAGCCGACCTGCGGCGGCTCGGGCGAGTGGCGGTGGCGTTCAGCGGAGGCGCCGACTCCGCCTTCCTGGCCTGGATGGCCAACGACACCCTGGGGCCCGAGCGGGCGTTGGCCGTCACCGCCGTCTCGCCCTCGCTGGCCGCCGAGGAGGGGCGGGACTGCGCCGAGCTGGCCGAGGAGTGGGGCCTGCGCTGGGCGCCGGTGGCCACCGACGAGCTCGAGCGGTCCGACTACGTGGCCAACGGCGACGACCGTTGCTATCACTGCAAGGCCGAGCTGATGGACGTCGTCGGTCCCCTCGCCGCCCGCGAGGGGGCCACGGTCGTGCTGGGGGTCAACGTCGACGACCTCGGCGACCACCGTCCCGGCCAGCGGGCCGCCGGGGAGCGGGGAGCCGTCTTCCCACTGGTCGAGGCCGGCTTCACCAAGGCCGACGTCCGCTCGGCGTCCCGTGACCTCGGACTGCGCACCTGGGACAAACCGGCCGCCGCCTGCCTGGCGTCGCGGATCCCCTACGGCACCCCCGTGACCCTTTCCATCCTCGACGCCGTCGGCCGGGCCGAGGCGTCATTGCACCGGCTGGGCTTCCGACAGGTCCGCGTCCGCCATCACGGCGAGGTCGCTCGGGTCGAGGTCGACCTCGACGACCTCGCCGCTGCGGTCGACCGGCGTCACGAGGTGGTGGCGTCGGTGAAGGCTGCGGGCTACCGCTGGGTGACCCTCGACCTCGAGGGCTTTCGTTCCGGCAACCTGAACACCTGACGCCGGGTTACGCCCCGTACTTGGCCAGGCGCCCGGCGCAGTTGAGCATGATCGGCATGAGCTCCCGGGCAGGACGGCGGCCGAGGGCCCCGGCCCGGGCCCAGCGCTCGCCGAAGCGGGTGGTGTCGTCGCGCCCGACGCTGTTCCCCCAGAGGGCGACGGGCACCGGGTGCCACGAGTGGGCGGCCATCTGGCTGGGAGTGGCATGGTCGCCGGTCACCGCCACCACGTCGGGGCCCATGTCCATCAGGTTGGGCACGACAGCGTCAAGCGCCTCGATGGCCGCCACCTTGGCCTCGAAGTTGCCGTCCTCGCCCGCAGAGTCGGCCGGCTTGTGATGGAAGAAGAACAGGTCGAAGTCGTTCCAGTGTTCCTTGAGGAGCACGAGCTGCTCGTCCAGGGTGACCGGAGGCCCGACCACCTGCATCCCGACCAGGCTCCCGATCCCCCGGTACATCGGGTACACGGCGATGGCGGCGGCCCGCACGCCGTAACGCTCCTGGACGGTGGGGAGCTGGCGGTGCGAGTCGAGACCCCGCAGCAGCAGGGCGTTGGCGCGGGACTGGCCGGCCAGGATGACCCGAGCCTGGCGGTCGAGCTCGGCCACCACCTCGGCCGTGTGGGTCGCCGCCCGGACGTGGGCCATGGGGGTCAGGGGGGCGCAGCCGACCTTCTGGGGGTCGGTGTCGTCGACGTTGGGATCGAGGTCCGGACCCCGCAGCACCACCAGCACGCGGTGCTGGGCTTCGTGGACGAAAAGCACCTCCACGCCTTCGATGGACACCTGCTCGTTGAGGAGCCGGACCACCTCGAGCGCTTCGAGGTCCCCCAGCCGCCCGGCCCGGCGGTCGGTGATGATCCCCTGGGCGTCGAGAGTGGCGAGGTTTCCCCGGGCGGCCACGTCCCCCGGGTTGAGCTCGACCTCGAGGCCGGCGGCGGAGAGGGCGCCGCGCCCGAGGTGGTAGTCGAACGGGTCGTAGCCGAACAGGGCCAGGTGGGCCGGTCCGGAGCCGGGGGTGATTCCCGGGCCGACCGGGTCGAGCAGCCCGCACGACCCGGCGGCGGCCAGCCGGTCGAGGTTGGGCGTGGCCGCTTCTTCCAGCTCGGTGCCGCGATCGGCGGTGGCGAAGCCGGCCAGGCCGTCGAGCACCACCAGCAGCATCTTGGTGGTCGCAGGCTGGACGAGGGTGGCGAGGTCGAGGGTCATTATGTCTCCAGCGTACGGCCTCGGGTGCGGGGCCCCGTCGTCATCATCCCGCAGGGCTCGGCTCCATCAGGTAGCCGCGGGAGCGGACGGTGCGGATGGCCAGACCCACCGGCGTGAGCCGGCGGCGCAGTCGCAGGACGTGCACGTCGAGAGCGTTGCGCCCCGGCGCCCCGGCCGGCCATCCGGCCTGGCCGAGGAGGTCCCGGCTGGTGACAGTGCCCAGCCGTGCGAGCAGGGCCTCGGTCAGGCGGGCCTCCAGCGGCGGCAGCGCCACCCAGGCGGCGCCGACCCTCAGCACGCCGAAGCCGTCCAGCGCAGGGGCGGCGGCGTGGCCGTTCCCGCTGTGTTCGGTGTGGCCGGCGTACCTGGAGACTCCCTCCGGGGTGTGGGCCAGGCTCCGTACCGCTAGGGCGTCGACCCGGGCCCGCACCTCGTTCTCGGCGGCCGGAATACGGATCCAGTCCTCCAGGCAGTCGACGACCGGGGGCGGTTCCTGCCCGTCGGGCACCAGCAGCAGCCGGGGTCCTCCGGCCAGGCTGAGAGTCTCCCTGCGCCCGTCTTCTTCGGGCCACCTGAGCATGGTGACGTCCATCGCTTGCGACCATAGGGAGGAAAGGTTGCAGCCGTGTTTCCCCTCGGTGAACTACTGGTCGCGACCGTCGGGCGTGTCCCGCGGCGCGTCCCGGCGGTAAGGTGGCGTCCCGCTGCGGGCGTAGTTCAGCGGCAGAACATCAGCTTCCCAAGCTGAGAACGCGAGTTCGATTCTCGTCGCCCGCTCTCACGAAAGTCCTGGTCAGAGGCTTTTGGCTTGGTCCGTAAGGTCTTCCGACCGGCCGGCGTGACCTTCGCGTGACCTAACGGACGGACCTCTTGGGTCACGGCAGGGCCAGTCTGGGCCTCTGCTGGGCTGGCGTCGGCCTCTGTGGGATCGGACTGCGACGCCCGCATCATGACCCCCATGGCGTCGGCGATCGCCGTGTCGCGTTCCCGCGTGGCGTGCTGGTAGCGCAGGGCCGCCTGAGGAGAGGCGTGGCCCAGTCGGTACATCAGCTCCTTGGTGCCGGCGCCGGTCGCTGCGGCCAAGGTGCCGGCAACATGGCGAAGATCGTGGAAGTGGACGTCGTCGAGTCCCAGGCGGCGCCGGGTCCGGTTCCACTCCGTCTGCCAGACCTGGGGCCGGAGCGGCGATCCTTTGGCGCCGAGGAAGACGACGCCGTCAGGCCCAGGCGCGGCCCAGGTCGCGAGGTGCTCCTGGATGTCGATCAGGAGCTCTTTCGGTAGGACGATCGTGCGCTTTGCCGCATCGGTCTTGGGGGCGCCCACGAGAGGCTGGCCGTGGGCGTTCTCCTGGCGCTGGATGGACACGGTGACCGTCCGGTGCAACGGGTCGATGTCGCGCCGGGTAAGGCCGAAAAGCTCGCCCCGACGAAGCCCGGCGAAGGCCGCCATGAGCACGAGCGCCCGGTACCGAGCGGGCACAGCGTCCGCCAGGGCGTACACCTCGGCGATCGAGGGGACCGGTCGTTCCTCGGCCGGCTCCACGCCCGCGCCCTTGATCCTGCAGGGGTTGGCGGCGAGGAGGCCGTCCTCGACGGCCGTGGTCAGGATCGCCCGCAGCAGCCGGTAGCACTTCGCCGCCGTGCTGGGCCCCGGGCCGTGGACCAACAGGTCGGCGTGCCATGACCGCACGCGAGCGGTCGTGAGCTTCCCCATGGGTACCGCACCCAAGACGGGGAGGATGTGGAGCCGGAGCTGGCATTCGTACAGCTCCAGGACGCGAGGACGGAGCGGGTCCCCACGCGAGGTGAGTCGGCACGCCATCCACTGCGGCGCGTACTCGGCCAGCGTGACCCGCCCGTCGTCAGGACGGACCCATCTCCCACGATCCTGGTCGGTGACGACTTGGGCGTACGCCCGCTCAGCCTCGGCCTTCGTCGCGAAGGTGCCGATGCTGATTCGCCGGCCGTCGGTCGAGTCGCCGACCCGGACCCGGTACCGCCCCGATGGCAGCTTGTCGACACCCCCAATGGCTCGGCGCTTCCGAGGCATGGCTACCTCCTGACCAGTTCCGCTCGTGACGAGATCAACCAGGCCGCCGGCGAGAACTCCGGGGCGATCGTGCTGCGGCCCCGAATGGTACCTGCGTCGTGTGACATTCCGGCCGGTTCAGCCGGGTTCATCGCGACGCCCGGGATCCGCGCCGGCGAGCGCCATCGACGCGCCGGCCGTCGAGCCAGGCGTCGAGGTCGACATCAGCGAAGCGGTTCCGCCCGCCGACCTTGTACCGGCTGAGCTCGTGGTCGGACACCAGCCGGCGGACATGCCTCGCCGAGGTGCCGAGGTACTCGGCGGCCTCCTCCGTGGTGAGCATCCGCCGGGCGACCTTCTCGCTCCGAGCCATCCCTGCACCAACTCCCTTCGCCCGGGACCGTCCCGTTCGACGTACTACTGGTGCTCTTCGCCCCGTCGGCGCGACAGAATCGAAGTTCGGTCGTCCTGGGCGCCGCCCGCTGCAGCATCTGTCGCGCGCCGGCCAAATTCGCGCCAGTAGTACCTCAGAAGGCTGAAACACGATTTCAAGCCTTCGCTTGAGGAGCGGCGATGGCCTGGATGCGGATGATGGGAGCGGACTCGGTGGCCTACCACCGGGCCACGGTGCTGGAGCGGGCCGACGACCACCCCGGCCAGGCCCTGGCCTATTACGCCTCCCGGGGCGAGACGCCGCTCGTGTGGGGCGGCTCCGGTGCCCGAACCCTGGGCCTGGTCGGCGCCGTGACCGAGGCCCAGTACGAAGCGGTGTACGGCCCCGGCGGCGCCGTCGACCCGACCACCGGCGAGCGGCTGGTCTCGACCACCCGCCCGGGCATGGAGCTGGTCATCGCCGCCCACAAGTCGGTGGCGGAGTTGGGCGTCATCGGCCGGGCCGAGGACATGCACAGGATCCTCGACGCCGAGCGCGACGCTACCCTGGCCCACCTCGACGACCTCGTCCGCCGCCGCGGCGGCCGGCGAGGGTCTGCTGCGGTGGCCACCCCCACCGCCGGGCTCACCTATGCGGTCACCCGCCACGCCACCTCCCGGGCCGGCGACCCCGCCCCGCATGACCATGTGCTGGTGGCCAACCTCCTGCGCATGGACGACGACAAGGGCGGCTGGAAGGCGGCCGACACCTCGCTGTGGCGTGAGCACCTGCACGCCGCCACCATGGTCGGCCGGGTCGCGTCGGCTCGCAAGGCCGCCCAGCTCGGCTACGGCATCGTTCGTGATGACGGCCCGTCGGGTCGCCTGGGCCAGTGGGCCATCGCCGGCGTCCCTGAGGCTGCCATGGAGATCCACTCCAAGCGGGCGGCCGAGATCACAGCCGAAACCCAGCGACGTGGCTTCGACAGCTACCGGGCCCGGGGCATCGTGGCCCGGGATCACCGGGCCCCCAAGCGCCACGAGCCGGTGGTCGACCTTCTGGCCCGTTGGCAGGGAGAGCTGGACTCGGTGGGCTGGCCGGTGGCCGAGCTGGAGCGCTCGGTGGCCCAGGCCCGTTCCCGCAGCCGCCGTCCCCGGGCCCTGGATGAAGCCGACCGTCGCCGCATCGTGGCCGAGACGCTCGCTCTCGACGGCCCCCTGGCCGCCCGCAAGGTGTTCTCCCGCCGGGACGTCATCGTGGCCGTGGCCCCCAAGCTGTTCGGACAGGAACCGTCGGAGCTGTACCGCACCGTCGACAAGGTCCTGGCCGATCCCGAGGCCATTCCCCTGATGGCCACCCCGATGGCCCGGGAGCGGGCCTATGCCACCGCCACCGTCATCGCCACCGAGCAGGCCATCGCCGCCGCCGTGGAGGTCGAGGTGACGCGTACCGACGCCCCCGCCGTCGACGAGATGGCGGCACGCCGGGCCATGGCCCACCGGGAGACCGAGCTGGCCGCCCACCTCACCGTGGGCCAGCGGGCCGCGGTGCTGGCCGTCACCACCTCGGGACGTGGCACCGAGCTGGTGGTCGGTCTGGCCGGGTCGGGCAAGACGACGGCGCTGGCCGCAGTGCGGGAGGCCTTTGAAGGCGACGGCTTCGAGGTGATCGGCACGTCGACCTCGGGCCAGGCGGCCAGGACGCTGAAGCGCCAGGCCGGCATCGAGGCGTCACGGACCCTGGCCTCGCTCACCTGGCGGCTTGACCACGGCCAGCTCGAGCTCACTCCCCGTCACGTGGTCGTGGTGGACGAGGCGGCCATGAGCGAGGACGCAGCCCTGCTGCGTCTGCTGTCTGCCGCGTCAACGGCCCGGGCCAAGGTGGTGCTGGTGGGCGACCACCGCCAACTGGGCGCCGTCGGCCCCGGTGGCGGCTTCGAGTCCCTGGTCAAGCGCTACGGCGCGGCAGTGCACGTACTGGCCGACAACGTGCGCCAGCGTGATGTTGCCGAACGCGCGGCACTTGTTGCACTACGCGACGGCGATGTTGCCAAAGCTGTTGCCTGGTACGCGCGCAACGACCGCATCGTGACCGCGCCCGACCGCAGCGGAGCCGTCGAAGCGGTGGTGGCGGGATGGGCCGCCGACGTCGGCCAGGGACACCAGGCCGCCATGTACGCCTGGAGGCGCGTCGACGTGGCCGAGCTCAACCGGCTGGGTCGAGAGGCGTGGCGCTCCCTCGGACGCCTGGGTAAGGAGGAGCTGGTGGCTCCGGGCGGCGCGCCCTATGCCGTTGGGGATCGGGTGGTAGCCCTGGCTCCCGGCGCCGGCGGGAGTGTGGTCACGTCGGAGACCGGGACGGTGGCTGCGCTGGACCTCGATGCCAAGGCCCTGGTCGTGCGCATGGACGACGGCGGGCAGCTGCGCCGGCTGGAGGCTGAGGAGATCGCCATCGACCGTCTGGCCCATGCCTACGCGGTGACCGTCCATCGCTCCCAAGGTTCCACGGTGCAGCGGGCCCACTCCCTGGAGGACGGCGGAGGTCGGGAGCTGGCCTACGTGAAGATGAGCCGAGCCCGGGACCGATCCACCGTCTATGTCGTGGCCGACAACGTCGAGCAGGCCACCGAGGACCTGGTGCGGGAGTGGTCGGCCGAGCGCCGACCGGTCTGGGTCATCGATTCTGGAACGCCTGTCACTGATCCCGCTGCCGTCGAAGCCAGTCTGCAGGTGGCCCGGCCCATGCGAGAGGCCCTGCGCCGTGGCCGCTTGGCCGTCGAGCGGGCAGCCATCGTCGCCGTCATCCCTCCCGATCCCTCGGCAGAGATCCGCGACGTCGAACAGCAGCGAGCGCGCATCAGCGCCGAGCGGGAAGACCTCGCTGCGGGCACAGGTCGCTACCGCAGCGGGCCCATCGCTCATGCCGTCGGCGAGCTCCAGCGTGCGGAGATGAACGTCGCCCGCCTGGAGCGCAACGTGAGCCGCTCGGGTGCCTCTCGGAAGGACCGGCGCCACCGGCGGGCCGAGCTTGACGACTGGCGAGGACGCCGTGTTGGGGCAGCACGGGAGCTGAGTTCGCTGACCGCCCCCGACGCCGCCCGCCTCGACGCCGACGAGCGCCAGCTGACCGGGCGCCTGCCCGGGCTGTGGAAGCAGCAGGCAGCGCACCAGACCTGGGTCGCTCGTCATCCCGAGGCCGCCCGGCGCCTCGACGACCTGATCACGGACATCGAAGTCATCGACCGACGCCTCGGCCACAGCCGTGGCGTACCGGAACGCGCGGCCGGCCTCGATCGATTCCGGCCCTGGACTCCGCCGCCCGAGGTGCCCGGACGTCATCTCGGCATCGACCTCGAACTGTGAGCCGGCAGTCGACCGTCATCGAGTGGACGGCGCACCCTGCTCCGCCCATTGTCGGTCGTGCTTCGGGACAGTCGTCAGGTCGAGTGCTCGCGAGTGGCGACCATCACCTACCCGCACATGAAGGACGCGTTCCGACAGACGCGCCCGGGGGTTCTGGGGATGCGCCCTAGCTTCGGGGCCTTCCGGCGCGTTACCGCTCACTATGAGCCTGCGGGGCAGTGACCACGATCCGGCGTTATGCAGGTAATCGCTGCTGTCAAGAGAGAGTTCAACCGATCGGGGCCTCGGGCGGGTCGAGCCCGTCGAGGAGGTTCTTGAATATGGTCGCCCGGCCGGTCTGGGCCTTTCGCTCGGCGTCTTTGTGCTGTCGACGCAGCGTCGGGCGGAACTCGATGGTGGTG
>JALZAH010000650.1 GCA_030948425.1 Actinomycetota bacterium | reverse complement strand
TCCGGGGGCCGACACCGGACGCCACCTTGGGGACGGCGTGCTCGAAGCGAGCCTGGCACGCCCCGCCCATGACCAGCAGATCACCGGGGCCCGGTCGCAGATCGACGGAACGCCCGCCCCCGTAGGGCCGGAGGAGGAAGGGACGGGGTGCCCCCAAGGTCAAGATGGCCACCAGGGTGTCGTCGAGGTGGCGCAACTCCCGGTCGGCGTGGAAGGCCACACTGTCGCGCCCGTCCCGGTAGTAGTTGAGACCCACGGCCGAGAAGCGGACCCGGTAACGGCCGGCCATGGCCGTGCGGAACTCGCCGAGAGCGGGGTCGGGCAGTTCGGCGCCGGCCCGATACCACCGGGTCAGTCGGGGCTCGTCGACCGTCCGGTCGTACATGCGGCGTCGACGTTGGCACCAGGCCACGTGACCAACAAGCCGTTCGAACAGGTCGTCGCTGCCCCGCAACCACTCGCGGGACAGCTCCACCCATGCACCACCTCCGAGCTCGATTCGTTCGAATGTGGCCCCCCGTCGAACCTCAGTCGGCCCGGCGGCGAAGAGACTGGTCTGTCCGATGCCCACGTCTGCCAGCCTAGGCGAACGCACGTTCGCCTCGTCAAGACGTCAGCGGTTGACCTGGCTCATGTCCGGATAGCGGTCGCCGGCCGGAGTCTCCGACATTGGTGTCGAGCCACTCCAGGTCCTCGGAGTCGAGGGTGACCTCGGCAGCCCCCAGGTTCTCCTCCAGGTACTTCTGGCGCTTGGTCCCGGGAATGGCCACGACCTCATCGCGACGCCCGGCGATGGCCCGTCCGACGAGGCGTTCGTTGGTGAACGGACCGTACATGTCGGCCGTGTCGAGGAACACGCATCCCAGGTCCAGGGCCCGGACGATCACCGCAGTGGAGTCCTCGTCGTTGCCCGGTCCGTAGAACTCCGACATGCCCATGCACCCGAGGCCGAGGGCTGACACGCTGAGGTCTCCGAGGTTGCGTCGTTCCATCGCTCCGTTGTCCGATGATCGGGTCACGACGTCGAGGCGCTGGCGCTCTCGGCGACGAGCAGGGCAACGTCGATCACCGCTACGAGCATGGACACCCTGAAGAGCAACCTCGTCCGTCCGTGGCGCCCAGCGACCAGACCGGCGCCGACCACCATCGCGGCGGCGGTGAACCCCCCGACCGAGAGGGCGTCGAGATGGCCGGGCCCGAAGGCCAGGACGGCGGAGGCGACGATCAGCAGGGCGGCGGCGCCGAGGACGCTGTTGCGGTAGCCGAGTCGGTGGGGCAGCCCCCGCACCCCGGTGGCCAGGTCCGCGTCGAGGTCGGGGGCGGCGTTGGCCAGATGAGCCCCGGTGCCGAGAAGAGCGCCGGCCGCCAGCTGCCACCACGGGGGCCAGGGCGAACCCGGAAGGCCCAAGCTGACGAACGCCACCAGGAGGGCAAACGCACCGGTGTAGGGGAGAAACGACAGCATCGTCGCCTTGAGACGGGCGTTGTAGGCCCACGCCAGAGCCACGGCGCCCAGGTGGGCGATGGCGGCGCGCCGACCGGAGAGCAACGACAGGGGCACCACGGCGACGACGGCCACCGCCGCGGCCCGGCCCACCACCCCTCGGGGCACGGTGCCTCGGACCACCGGCTTGTCACCCCGGGCCGAGCGACGATCCCGTTCGGCGTCGAGCCAGTCGTTGTGCCAGCCGACCGACAGCTGCCCGCTCAGCACGGCTGCGCCTACGGCGACCAGCCCACTGGCGGAGCGGCCCTGGGCGGCGGCCAAGGCCATCGCCACGGCGGTGACCAGCACGGTGGGGCCGGGGTGGCAGGCTGCGGCCAGACCCAGCATCGGGCGCGTCGACATGAGCGGATCCTCGGCAGCCGGGGGGCTTACGCCCGGGCCTTGACCACGTCGATGGCGCCCGGGAACTTCTCCGCCCAGTGTGACACGTCATCGTCGAGGACCCGGCTGCAAAGGGCCGGCGTCCGCCGTGCCCACTCACCCGGGCTGCTCTTTGGGGGGGTCCGAGCCATCGCAGTAACCCTACGGCCGCCAACACCGCCCGGCTGCGCTCCGACGTGTTCCGCGCCGTGGCGCTCCTGAGCGTCCCCTACGCACCCCGAAACCGCCACCGGCCGACGGGGACGTTCGCCCGGATGGGAGGCCGACCTCGACTTCTACGCCGGGGAGCTCGAGCGCAGCGGCTTTCGCGGACCGCTCAACCGGTACCGGAACGTGAACCGTGGCTGGGAGGACCTGGCGGCGTGGACGAAGGCGCCCATCCTCCAACCGTCGCTGTTCATCGGCGGCGAATGGGACGGTCCCACCGTCTGGGGAGCCGGTGCCATCAGCCGCTACCCCAGAGCCTGGTCGACTGGTTCGGTGATCTTCCCGGCGCCTGAGGTCGCCGTGGACCCGACCCAATCAGCTCTGGTGGCGCAACGCCCGGTAGACGTCGCCGTACATGCCGGACTTGATCCGGCCCATGACCGGATCAGCCTTGGGGGCCAGCTCGCCGGCCATAACCAGGGCTCGGGGGCTGACCTCCTCGGATGTCACCGCGGCGTCGACGATGGCGGCCGCCTCGGCGTCGGTCCCCCCGTACCGGCGGCCGGTGACCATGACGTCGCGCGCCGTGGTGGGAGTGAGCTTGGCCTGGACCAGGGCTCCCATCCCGGCCGGGAAGGGCATGTGCAGATCGATCTCGGGAAGGCAGAAGTACCCGCGGTCGGCGCGCATCACCCGATAGTCGTGGGCCAGAGCCATCAGACCACCGGCAGCGTAGGCATGGCCCTGCACGGCAGCCACGGTCGGCACCGGCAGGATCAGTATGGCGGCGAGGATCGACTCGGCGACCGCCACCACCTGGTCGAGGCGGTCGGCGTCGTCTCCGCACCAGGCCAGGTCGAGGCCGTTCGACCAGAACTTGCCGGTCGCCGCCGTGACCAGCGCCCTGGGGCCAGCCGCCTCGCCGACCTCGTCGAGCAGAGCCAGGATCTCGGCGCCCCATGACGGGTTGATGCGGTTCTCGGAGTCACCGAGATCAAGGATGAAGACGTCATCGTTGCGATCGAGGTGAGGCACGCAGTCTCCGGAAGGGCGGCGGTGGTTGCAGGTTGCCGGACCGACCCACCATAAGCCCGACCCACCACACCGTCGACACACCGTAGATTCGAGCTGGTGATCAGCCTCGAAGAAGCCCGGGATCGTGTCCTGCGATCGTGTCCGCCAGCGACCCCTGTGCGGGTGGTGGTTGGGGAGGCCCAGGGCCTGGTGCTGGCCGAGGTGGTCCACGCCCCCCAGCCGGTCCCTCCCTTCGCCAACACGGCGATGGATGGCTTCGCCGTCCGGGCGAACGATCTGAGCGGGGCCTCCCCGGAGCACCCCGTTCGCCTGGAGGTCGTGGGGACCAACGCCGCCGGCCATGTGCCGGACCGGGCGGTGGGCTGGGGAGAGGCCGTGCGGATCATGACCGGCGCACCGTTTCCGGAAGGGGCGGACGCCGTCGCCATCGTGGAGACCACCCGACCTGCCGGTGACGACGGGGTGCTGGTCGAGCGACCGGTCACCGCCGGCGACCACATCCGGGCGGCCGGCGAGGACCTGGCCGCCGGTCAGGCCGTGTTCGACATCGGTACCGTCCTCGGGCCCGGACACCTCGGCGTGTTGGCCACCACCGGACGCAGCGACGTCGTCGTCCACCCCGCCCCCCGGGTCGGGGTGTTGTCGACGGGGGACGAACTGGTCTCGGGGGGTGGTCCCCTGCGCCTCGGACAGATCCACGACAGCAACCGGGTCACCCTGCTCGCCCTGCTGCGCCGGGACGGCTTCGCGGCGATCGACCTGGGCATCGCCCGAGACGACGAAGCGGAGATCAGCGACAAGTTGACCGAGGCTGCCGGCGGCTGCGACGCGGTGCTGACCAGTGGAGGCGTGTCGATGGGCGACTTCGACTACGTCAAGAAGGTCCTCGACGACATCGGGGACATGACCTGGATGCAGGTGGCCATCCGCCCGGCGAAGCCCTTCGCCTTCGGCACCGTCGCCACCACGCCGATCTTCGGCCTACCCGGCAACCCGGTGTCGTCCATGGTCAGCTACGAGCTGCTGGCCCGCTCCGGGCTGCGATCCATGGCCGGTCACCCCGAGTCGGCCCGGCATCATCGAATCGTCGGGGCCATCGCCGACGACGACAGCCTGCGCCGCCGGCGCGACCCCAGGACCAACTACATCCGGGTCAACGCAGCGATGGGCGAGGATGGTCGCTACCACGTCCGCACCGCGGGCGGTCAGGCATCCAACCTGCTGTGGCCCATGGCCATGGCCGACGCTCTGGCCGTCGTGCCTCCTGGTGAGGGCGTGGCCGCCGGCGAGGACGTGGCCATCATCGTCCTGCCCGGATGACCGGGCGCCACCCGGACTCGGTTGGCCTCGAGCTCCAGGATTGCCCGTAGGCTGACGGTCGTGGCCGCCGCTCTCGTGGATCCGCACGGGCGCACGGTCCGGGACCTGCGGATCTCCATCACCGACCGGTGCAACTTCCGCTGCACCTACTGCATGCCCGAGGAGGGCATGGTCTGGTTGCCGCGCCAGGACCTGCTCAGCTACGAGGAGCTGACCCGGGTGGCTCGGGTGTGCGTGGAGCGCTTCGGCTTCGGGAGCATCCGCATCACCGGTGGCGAGCCGACGGTGCGGGCCCACCTCCCGGTGCTCATCGGTCATCTGGCCGCCCTGGGTGTCGACCTGTCCATGACGACCAACGCCGCCACCCTCGACGTCCTGGCCGCCGATCTGCGCCAGGCAGGGCTGCGTCGGATCAACATCTCGTGTGACTCCCTCAAGCCCGAGCGCTTCAAGGCGATCACGCGCCGTGATGCTCTGCCCCGGGTGCTGTCGGGGATCGACGCCGCTGTTGCCGCCGGCCTCGATCCCGTGAAGATCAACTGCGTGGTCGTGCGGGGGGTCAATGACGACGAGATCGAGGCTTTCGCCGCCTTCGGGCGCCAACGCGGTGTCGAGGTCCGATTCATCGAGTGGATGCCTCTGGACGGCGACGGTAACTGGAGCGGCGGCCAGGTCATGCCGGCCGCCGAGATCATCGAGCGCATCAACGCCGTGTTCCCCCTGACCAACGACGGCGCCCAGCGGGGTTCGATGCCCGCCGAGCGCTTCGCCTACGCCGACGGCAACGGCCGGGTCGGGGTGGTGGCCAGCGTGACCCAGTCGTTCTGCGAGTCCTGTGACCGGATCCGGCTGACGGCCGAAGGTCAATTGCGCAACTGCCTCTTCGCCGTGCGCGAGTGCGACCTGCGCGCCGTGCTGCGCAGTGGCGGCACCGACGACGATGTGGCTGCCGCCATCGAGGCGGAGGTGGGGCGCAAGTGGGCCGGCCACTCCATCGGCCAGGTGAACTTCATCCGTCCGAACCGGTCGATGAGCCAGATCGGCGGCTGATCAACGCAGTGCCGATCATGCTCCTAGGATTCCTGGCATGAGCATCCTCGGCAACCGGGTCATGCGCCGAGAGGACCCCAAGTTCCTAACCAGCGGCGGCATCTATGGAGACGACCTGGCCCTCGATGGGGCGCTGTGGGCCACCTTCGTGCGATCCACCCTGGCTCATGCCCGCATCGCCGAGATCGACACCGGGGAGGCCCGCCGGGTACCCGGCGTCGTCGCTGTCTACACCGGTGCCGACATCACCCTGCCGCCGGTGCCTGCGGGGGTACCGGGGTTCCCCGACGTCATGGGCCGGCCTGTCCTGGTCACCGATGTCGTTCGCTTCGCCGGCGAGGCCGTCGCCGTGGTGCTCACCGAGGAGCGCTACCAGGGCGAGGACGCCGCCGAGGTCGTCTTCGTCGACTACCACCCGCTTCCCGCCGTCGTCGATGCGGCGAGCGGTGCCACGTCTGAGACGTTGCTGTTCCCCGACCACGGCTCCAACGTGGCCATTGCCTTCGAGCAGCCGCTCGACGACCACTTCTTCGACGACTGTGAGGTCGTCGTCCGCCAACGCATCATCAACCAGCGCCTGGCCCCCTGCCCCCTCGAGGTTCGCTCCGGAGCGGCCACGTGGGGCGACGATGGCCGGCTGACCCAGTGGGCGTCCAATCAGGCGCCCCACGGAGCGAAGGCGGCGCTGGCCGAGATGTACGGGCTGGAGGCCGGCCAGATCCGGGTCATCGCCCCCGACGTGGGCGGTGGTTTCGGGTCCAAGATCGGCCTGTACGCCGAGGACATGGTGCTTCCCTGGCTGGCCAAAGAGACCGGGCGGACCGTTCGCTGGACCGAGAACCGTTCCGAGTCGATGCTCGCCCTGGGCCACGGTCGGGCCCAGGTCCAGGACATGGTCATCGGCGGCAACCGTGACGGGCGGGTCACCCACTACCGCGTCGAGGTCCTCCAGGACTGTGGCGCCTACCCGTCTCTCGGCGGGTTCCTCCCGGCGCTGACCCGGATGATGGCGTCGGGCACCTACGACATCGCCAACGTCGAGTTCTCCGCCCGTTCCATTGTCACCAACACCACGCCCATCGTCGCCTACCGGGGAGCTGGCCGCCCGGAGGCCACCGCCTGCGTGGAGCGGGCCATGGACCTCTTCGCCGCCGAGATCGGCCAGGACGCCGCCGAGGTGCGCCGAAAGAACCTCATCGGCAAGGACGCCTTTCCCTTCACCACCCCGACCCAGACGGTCTACGACTGCGGTGACTACGAGGGTGCGCTGGACCTGGCCCTGGAGTCCGCCGGGTACCAGGACCTGCGGGCCGAGCAGGCCCGCCGGCGCCAGGCGGGCGAGACCGTGCAGATGGGCATCGGTGTCTCCACCTACGTGGAGATCACCAACGGTGCCGGCCCCCCCGGTGAGTTCGGTGCCGTCGAGGTCCTCCCCGACGGCAAGGCCAAGGTCTTCACCGGCACGTCGCCCCACGGGCAGGGCCACGTGACGGCCTGGTCGATGCTGGCCTCCGAGCAGCTGGGCATCGCCATGGACGACATCGAGGTCATCGCCAACGACACCGACCTGGTGGCCGAGGGCGGCGGCACCATGGGCTCGCGCTCGCTGCAGTCCGGCGGGCTCGCCGTGCACGAGGCGTCGATGACCCTGGTCACCCAGGCCCGCAAGCTGGCCGCCGAACTGCTCGAGGCCAGTCCCGACGATGTGGTCCTCGACAAGGCTGAGGGACGTTTCCACGTGACCGGCACACCGTCGGTCAGCCGCACCTGGGCCGAGGTGGCCGCCGCGTCTGACGCCGGCAAGGGTCTGCGGGTGGAGCAGAGCTCGGAGCCGTCCGGTCCCACGTTCCCCTTCGGCTCCCACGTCGCCGTGGTCGACATCGACATGGCCACCGGAGCCGTGACGCTGGTTCGCCTGATCGCCGTGGACGATGCCGGCACCATCCTCAACCCTCTCCTGGCCGAAGGTCAGCGGCACGGTGGCCTGGCCCAGGGCGCCGCCCAAGCCCTCCTCGAGGAGGTCCGCTACGACACCGACGGCAACCCGGTGACCTCCAACCTGGCCGATTACGCCATGATCTCGTTCACCGAGCTGCCGAGCTTCGAACTTGTGCCCATGGCCACCCCGACGCCGATCAACCAGCTGGGGGCCAAAGGCATCGGCGAGTCGGGCACGATCGGTTCCACGCCCGCGGTGCAGAGTGCCGTGGTCGATGCCCTCGCCCATCTGGGGGTGCGCCACCTGGACATGCCCGCCAGCCCCGAACGGGTGTGGCGGGCCATCGCCGGGCCCGGCGGCTAGTCCTCTTCACCTGCACCGCCGCTTCATCCGCACCACAGCCAGCCAGCAACGTACAACCCAAAACCTAGGGGGATTTGCATGAAGGTGTCCATGGTCGTCAACGGCCAGCAGAGCGAACACGAGGTCGAGCCTCGCCTGCTCCTGGTCCATTACCTCCGCGACGTCGTCGGTCTCACCGGTACCAACATCGGTTGTGACACGTCATCGTGCGGGGCGTGCACCGTGCACATGAACGGCGACTCGGTGAAGTCCTGCACCGTTCTGGCCGTTCAGGCCGACGGGGCGGAGATCACCACCATCGAGGGCCTGGCGGACGGGGCCACCATGCACCCCATGCAGAGAGCCTTCCAGGAGGAGCACGGCCTGCAGTGCGGCTACTGCACGCCGGGGATGGTCATGGCGGCCGTCTCGCTGCTGGAGGAGAACCCCCACCCGAGCGAGGACGAGGTGCGCGAAGGCCTGGAGGGCAACTTGTGTCGCTGCACCGGCTACCACAACATCGTTCGCGCCGTGCTGGCCGCGGCCAAGGCTCCGGTGGCGTCATGACCGTCACCGAGGCACCCACCGACGAGTCTCTCAAGGTCATGGGCAAGCGCCGGGTCCGTCGTGAGGATCCGGCCCTGCTCTCCGGCGAGTCCCGTTACATCGCCGACCTGGTCGTACCCGGTGTCCTCCACGCCGCCGTGGTTCGCAGCCCCGTGGCCCACGGCACCATCACCAACATCGATCTCTCCGACGCCCTGGCCATGCCCGGTGTCGTCGCCGCCTTCACCGGCGCCGATCTGGAGGGTGATTGGGCGGCCCCCATGCCCTGCGCGTGGCCCGTGACCGAGGACATGAAGAACCCCCCCCACCTCCCCTTGGCCGTCGGTACGGTCAACTATGTCGGCGACGGGGTGGCGGTGGTCCTGGCGCACAGCGAGTACCAGGCCCACGACGCCGCTGACGCCGTCATCGTCGACATCGAGGCCCTACCGGCGGTCATCGATCTCGACGATGCCCTCTCCGACCGGGTGCTGGTCCACCCCGACCTGGGCACGAACACGTGCTACACGTGGGAGCTCCAACCCGATGCCGCAGCGCTCGAGGCGGCATTCGCCGACGCCGCTCACACGGTGAGCGAGCGCTACGTCCAACAACGCCTCATCCCCTCGCCGATGGAGACCCGCGGGGTCGTGGTCGTTCCCCAACCCTTTGGCGGCGACTACACGATCTACTCCTCGACGCAGATACCCCACATCCTCAAGGTCATGCTGGCGGTGACCACCGGCATCAACGAGACCCTGCTGCGCGTCGTGGCCCCGTCGGTGGGCGGGGGCTTCGGGGCCAAGCTCAACGTGTACGCCGAGGAGGTCCTCGGTGTGATCCTGGCCAAGAAGATGCGCAAACCCATCCGTTGGATCGAGGAGCGCTCCGAGCACGCCGTGGCCACCGCCCAGGGCCGCGGCCAGATCCAGCACATCGAACTGGCCGCAACCGCCGAGGGCAAGATCACTGGCGTGCGGGTCAAGCTGCTCGCTGACATGGGCGGCTACCTGCAGCTCATCACCCCGGGGATCCCCCTGCTGGGCGGGTTCATCTACGGGGGCGTGTACGACATCGCCAACTTCGGGTTCACCTGCACCGGGGTGTTCACCACCAAGACCCCGACGGACGCCTACCGTGGCGCCGGTCGGCCCGAAGCTTCCTACGCCATCGAGCGGGCCGTCGACGCCCTGGCTGCGGAGATGGGGATCGATCCCGCCGAGCTGCGCCGGCGAAACTTCATCCAGCCCGAGCAGTTTCCCTACTCGGCGGCCGCCGGGCTGGTCTATGACAGCGGCAACTACGAGCCGGCCATGGACAAGGCGCTCGAGCACGCCAACTACGCTGAGCTGCGCGCCGAGCAGGCACGACGGCGCGACGCCGGTGACACCAAGCTGCTCGGCATCGGTATCTCGTCGTACTTCGAGATGTGCGGCCTGGCCCCGTCACGAGCCCTCGGTGGTCTCGGTTTCGGTTCCGGAGGGTGGGAGGCGGCGACCGTGCGCATCCAGCCCACCGGCAAGGTCCAGGTGGTCACCGGGACGACGCCGCACGGCCAGGGTCACGAGACGTCGTGGTCGATGATCGTGGCCGACAAGCTCGGCATCAGCCCCGACGACGTCGACGTCCTGCACTCCGACACCGCCGTCTCGCCGTTCGGGCTCGACACCTACGGGTCGCGTTCGCTGGCCGTGGGTGGCACCGCGGTCTACAACGCCACCGACCGTGTCGTCGACAAGGCGGCCAAGCTGGCCGCTCACCTCATGGAGGTGGCCGAGGAGGACCTGCAGCTGCGGGCCGGCTCGTTCGAGGTCAAGGGCTCGCCGGACCGCAAGCTGGCCATCGCCGAGGTGGCGTTCGCGGCGTTCACCGCCCACAACCTCCCCGAGGGCATGGAGCCCAACCTGGAGGGGATCAGCCACTGGGACCCGCCGAACTTCACCTTCCCGTTCGGCACCCACATCTGCGTCGTCGAGGTCGACACCGAGACCGGGTCGGTGAACATCGACAAGTACGTGGCCGTCGACGACTGCGGCAACCAGGTCAACCCCCTCATCGTCGAGGGTCAGCTCCACGGGGGCATCGTCCAGGGCGCCGCCCAGGCCCTGCTCGAAGAAGCCGTCTACGACGAGGATGGCAACCTGCTCACCGCCACGCTGATGGACTACATGGTCCCGTCGGCCACCGAGTTCCCGAGCTTCGTTCTCGACCACACCGTCACCCCCAGCCCCGTCAACCCCATGGGCGTCAAAGGGGTGGGGGAGGCCGGCACCATCGGCGCCGCCCCGGCGGTCATGAACGCCATCGTCGACGCTCTTCGCCCACTCGGCATCACCAACATCGAGATGCCGGCCTCGCCAAACCGGGTGTGGAGCGCCATTCAGTCCTGCTCACCTGCGAAAGGGGGTGCGGCATGATCCCGTCCGCATTCGACTACCAGCGGCCCACGTCCCTCGACCAGGCCATCCAGGCCCTGGCCGACAACGGCGACGACGCCAAGCTGATGGCCGGCGGCCACTCGTTGCTGCCGCTCATGAAGCTGCGCCTGGCCGCACCCAGCGTGATCATCGACATCGGCCGCCTCGACGAGCTCGATTACGTCAAGGAGGCCGGTGATCGCATTGCCATCGGGGCTCTGACCCGCCACCACACGGTGGAGACCAGCGACCTGCTGGGTCGCGAGGTTCCCCTCCTGGCCCACGCCACCAGCAAGGTCGGTGATCCCCAGGTCCGCCACCGAGGCACCATAGGAGGCAGCATCGCCCACGGCGACCCGGCCTCCGACCTGCCGGCGGTGATGCTCGCCCTGGGGGCGACCTTTACGGCCATCGGCCCGAACGGGGAGCGCCAGATCGCCGCCGACGACTTCTTCGAGGGCTTCTTGGAGACGGCGTTGACCGACGACGAGGTGCTCACCGAGATCAGTGTCCCCAAGTCGGCGGGCGCGGGCTGGTCGTACCAGAAGTTCAACCGCCGAGCCCAGGACTGGGCCATCGTCGGAGTCGCCGCCATTCGCAACGGCGCCACCGGCATCGGTCTGGTCAACATGGGTTCCACCCCGGTGCGGGCGGCGGCAACCGAGGAGGCCGTTGCCGGCGGGGCGTCGGCTGCCGAGGCGGCGGCCAAGGCGGCTGACGGCCTCGATCCGCCCGCCGACCTCAACGCCAGTGTGGAGTACCGCCGGCACCTGGCCCAGGTGCTCGTTCGGCGGGCGCTGGAGGAAGCCGGGGTCAGCTGACCCCGTTGGCATCCGCCTCGACCGACTCGCCCGACTCATCCAGCACGACCGGGCCGGCCGGTCAGCCCGGCCTCAGTGTCGATGACGTAGCCCGAGCTCTCGCCGACCAGGGCTACCTGGCCGACGAGGGCCTGGCCACGTCGATCTTCCTGGCTCTGGTCCTGCGCCGGCCTCTTCTGCTCGAGGGGGAGGCCGGGGTGGGCAAGACGGAGGTGGCCAAGGTCCTCTCGGCGTGGACCGGGGGTCGGCTCCTGCGCCTCCAGTGCTACGAGGGCATTGACATTGCCCAGGCCGTCTACGAGTGGGACTACGCTCGTCAGCTGCTGCACCTGCGGGCCGCCTCGGTCGTCGCCGAGTCCGGGTCAAGCGCCGGGGTCCCGGACGTGGAGAACGAGCTGTACACCGAGCGGTTCTTGATCCGCCGGGCCATCCTGGCCGCCATCGACCACGGCGACGGGCCGCCCCCGGTGCTGTTGATCGACGAGGTCGACCGGGCCGACGACGAGTTCGAGGCGTTCCTGCTCGAGGTGCTCTCCACCTACCAGGTGACCATCCCCGAGCTGGGCACCGTCCGGGCCGCGACGCCGCCCATCGTCGTCCTGACGTCCAACCGCACCCGCGAGCTGCACGACGCGCTCAAGCGCCGGTGCCTCTACCACTGGATCGACTATCCCAACCCCGAGCGCGAGCGGGCGATCGTGCACGCGCGGCTGCCCGAGCTGCCACAGCGGATCGCCGCGCGCGTGGTGGAGGCAGTCGGAAGGCTGCGCGAGCAGGGCGACCTGTACAAGCTGCCCGGCGTGGGCGAGACGCTCGTGTGGGCCCGGGCGCTGGTCGCGCTCGGCAACGAGGCGGAGCTGGACGAAACGCTGGGCGCGGCGCTCAAGGTCCACGAGGACGTCGTCAGAGTGCGCGAGCGGGGGGTGCT
>JALZAH010000637.1 GCA_030948425.1 Actinomycetota bacterium | reverse complement strand
GCGCCGGCCAGGGCAGCCCGCCACGACTGCTCGACGACCACCGTGTC
Source organism: Actinomycetota bacterium (assembly GCA_030948425.1). Lineage (GTDB taxonomy): Bacteria > Actinomycetota > Acidimicrobiia > Acidimicrobiales > Palsa-688 > JALZAH01. The sequence continues at coordinate 11,699 of JALZAH010000637.1, read as the reverse complement.
GGGGTCGATGTCACCCCCACCGGCGGCACAGAACGCCTCCATGGCGTCGAGGTACCCGGCGCGGTGGACCCGCTCGAGGTCGGTCCGCCCCGCCGGCTCTGGTACCACCCGGACCAGGGCCTCGCCCAAACCGGCCCGGCGCAGACCGGCCGTCACCGCCACCAGCCGGTCCGGGCTCTCGGGGTGCCAGCGTCCGGGCCGATGGTCGGCGGACGCTTCATGCATCTCGACGACGACGGTGCCGGTGGTCACACACCTACGTTAGAGCGTCCGAGGACCAATCGGTCCTGGCTGTTGGTCCGAGGCCACGTCGGCACCGGCCCCGGCCGCAGCAGCCGGGGACTACCGTTGGACCCGCCGTGACCGGGCCCGAGGGCAGCGTCCCCACCTCCTACGCAACACCTGGCGGGATGTGTCGGTGAGCGTTCCGTCCGCCGACGTACTGCGCTGGGGTCACGAGCGAGCCAAGACCGGCTCGTGGAGAGGCGAGACGGCGGTGGCGTTCCTCAACCCGCTGCCGGACGCTCCCGCTCCGTCGGCCGAGTTCCTGCTCCGGTGCCTGGCCACGCTGGCCGAACGCGGCTTCACTCGGGTGGTGACCGGCGCGCTCTCCCCCCTCGAGCAGGTCGGTTTCCTGGCCGCCGGCTTCGACGTGGCGGAGCGCCTCCACCTGCTCGGCCTGGATCTCACCGCCGGGTTGCCGCCACTGCCGGACGGCCCGGCCCCGGTGCGTGTCCGGCGGAAGCGCCGGGGAGAGGTGCTGCGGGTCGACGCTGCGGCATTCTCCACCTTTTGGGGATTCGACGAGCGGGGGTTGTCTGACGCCCTGACGGCCACCCCGCGGACGCGCTTTCGCATGGTCGGTGGGCACGGTGGTGGTCCGGTGGCCGGCTACGCCATCTGCGGACGGGCCGGTCATCGGGGGTTCGTGCAGCGCCTGGCCGTGCACCCGTGCCGTCAGCGGCAGGGCCACGGTCGGATGCTGCTCCTCGACGGCCTGCACTGGATGCGCCGCCACGGGTCACGCACCGCCGTCGTCAACACCCAACTCGACAACGCCGTCGCTCTCGGCCTGTACACGGGCATTGGATTCCGGGAGCAGCCGACGGGCCTGTCGGTGCTGTCGGCGGGCCTGTGATGGTCCACCGCCAGCTGGGCACGCCGATGCGGTGTCTGACCGGGGCCGCGGCGCTAACCGTGGCCGTCTTGAGTCTGGCCGCGCCGGCCGGGGCTGCCGCAGCACGCTCGGCTGTGGCGCCGGCGTCGGCTGCCGCAGCAGGCCCGCCCACGCCCCCACCCCCACCCACATCCCCGGCCATACCCCCGATCGCGACGCCGCCTGCGGCTGACCAGGGAACCGGCGTCGCCCCCGGGGTGGCCACCGGTGACGGCAACCTCACCCTCCTCAACCAGTCGCCGGTGGTAGAGACCGGTCAGAGCTTCCATCTGGGTCTGGCCGTGACCGCCCCGAACCCCGACACTCGCCTCGAGGTTGTCGTGTACCCGAGACTGACGACCAGAACGGACTTTGACGCCTCGTTGAAGGGCAAGCTGCACAATTCGAGCGACTACGTCCTCGGTCCTCACCCGGTCAGCTCGCTGGCCGCCGACCCGACGGGCGGGGTCGACATCACCATCCCCGTGAACCCGGCTTCGGCCAGCGGGCCGGACCCCCCCCTCACCACCCGCTCGGACAGCGGTGTGTTCCCGGTCCAGGTCCGTCTCCTCGACCATGCCGGGAACACCGTCGGCGCCCCGCTCACCACCTTCTTGGTGTATGCCTCGGCGGCGGCGGCCTCGAGCCAAGCGTCGCCACGGAACGGGTCAAACGGCCTCCCCCGCCTCGATGTGGGCCTGACGGTGCCGGTCGGCGAAGCGCCGAGCCTGGCCGGTGACGGTCAGCCGACCCGGCTGGGAGCCCGGTCATCGGCGGACCTCTCCGCTCTGGCCGGCGTCCTCACCAGACACGGCTCCGTTCCGGTGACCCTTGACGTCACGCCTCAGACCATCGACACGCTGGCCGGCGGCACCGGCACCGACCGGGCGACGCTGGCCGCCCTGGGGGCCCTGGCCGTCGGGACGACCGACGAGGTGACACCAGCGACCTACACGTCGGTCTCCCTGCCCGGGCTCATCGGCGCCGGCCTCGGCTCGGAGGTGACCGACCAGATCAACGCCGGTACTGCCACCCTCGGTGCCGACCTCCACCGGTCTCCGCCACCCGGGCTGTGGACGGTCAACGGACCCATCGACCAGACGACGCTCGAGAGCCTGACGACGGCGGGGGCCAGCCAGTTGGTCGTCCCCAGCACCGACCTGTCACCGGTTCCGGAGTCCTTCGCCCACACGACGTTGGCCGCCCCCACCCAGCTGACCACCAGATCTGGACCACCGCTCCAGGTGGTCGAAGCCGACGCCGGCCTCTCCAGTCACTTCATCAACGGTGGGGACACGGTGCTGGCCGCCAACCAGCTGCTGGCCGAGCTGGCCATGATCCAGTTGGAGACCCCAGGCGAAACCCGGGGGGTGGCCGTGCTGCCCCCCGCCGGTTGGAAGGAGAATGCCGCATTCCTCGACGTGGTGCTCAACGGGCTGACCGCCAACCCCCTCCTGGCCCCGGTGACGACGAGCACGCTGTTCTCCTCTGTCCCGCCCGCCGCCCATGCGTCCACGCCGCTGGTGCGCACCTTGACGGCGACGCGGCCCAACGTTCCCGCATTTTCCGACGCTCTCCTCATCAGGTCGGCCCGGGCCGCGGTGGACGCCGTGGGATCGATCTTCCCCAACGACCGAAACCGGGTGGCTGTCCTCGGCCGCCAGGTGTTGACCAGCGAGGCTGACGACCTGGCTCCGGGCCAGCGCAACCACGTGGCGGGAACGGTGATCGCCAGCCTGGCCGCGCTGCGGCGCGACATCACCCTCCCCGGCGGGGCGTCGATCACCCTCACCGCCCGAAACGGTGGGGTGCCGGTCACCGTGATCGCCACCGGGGTGACCGGCGCCCAGGTGAGCCTACGGCTGAGCAGCGACAAGCTCATCTTTCGCCCGTTCAGTCCCACCGGCGGCCACTGCACGGCGCCGAGCACCGGGGTCGAGGTCTGCGACCTGGCTCTTTCGAGCGAGGCAACCACGCTCAAGGTTCCCGTTCTGGCCCGTACCAGCGGGGTGTTCGCCCTGGATGTGACCCTTTCGTCCCCGAGTGGCGCAGTGAGGCTCAGCGACAGCCGGGCCACGGTGCGTTCGACGGCTTTTTCCGGCGTCGGGGTCATCCTCATCGTGGTGGCTGGCCTCGCCCTGGCGTACTGGTGGGTGCACAACATCCGCCATGGTCGCCGGGCCCGGGACCTGATCCCGGCAAACGTCGACGGCCACCGGGCCATGGAGGAAGGAGCGGTCCCCCATCCCGGTTCGCCACCCCCCGGACCTGTTCTGCCGCCCAGCCTCGGCTCGCCGCAAGGATCCGGCCTCGACCCCTCGCTCCAGTCCGGTCCGCAGACCGAGCCTGTCGAGCCCTCGATGCCGTTCGAGCCCGACATGGCGGTCGCAGGCGGAGAGAGCGCCCGGACGGCCGTGTCGAATGACGACGGTGCCGACGATGACGGTGCCGGCGATGACGGTGCCGGCGATGACGGTGCCGACGATGACGCTGCCCACCAACTTGTCGGGGATGCCCGATCCTGGCTCGACGAGGATCCGGTCATCGCCGAGTTCTTCTCGTCGCCGGCCCCCGATTACCCCTCGGCGGCGCCGGGTAGGCCCCGAAGCCGATGACCGGCCTGTAGCTTTGCGGAGACCTGTGCGTCACCATTCGGAGGGCGTCGCGGTCGTATCTGCCGCCCATCAGCTGCGCCGCAAGCAAGGGGGAACATGTCCGGGATTCGCTTGGTCACCGACAGTGCCTGTGACCTGACCGACGAATTGCTCGCCGAGCTCGGAGTGGGCATGGTCCCGCTGTCCATCCGCTTCGGGTCAGAGGAGCTGGTCGACCGCACAGAGCTGTCCACCAAGGAGTTCTGGTCCCGGGTCGCCGGAGCATCGACGCTGCCCGAGACGGCGGCCCCGTCGCCCGGCGCGTTCGTCCGGGCGTTCGAGCGCATGGCCGACGAGGGTGCCGAAGGCGTCGTGTGCATCAATCTGTCGTCGAAGCTGTCCGCCACCATCGAGGCGGCCCGCCAGGCCGGACGGGAGCTCGCCGGGCGACTGCCGGTCGAGGTCGTCGACTCCGAGAGCGTGACCATGGGCGAAGGCCTGGTGGTGGTCGAGGCCGCCCAACGGGCCGCGGCCGGAGCCGGCCTCGACGAGGTTGTGGGGGCCGCCACCTCCGCCGTGAGGCGTATGAAGGTCTATGGGGCGATCGATACCTTGGAGAACCTCCGCAAAGGTGGCCGCATCGGTGGGGCGCAGGCCCTGCTGGGCTCCCTGTTGTCCATCAAGCCGGTCATCGAGGTGCGCAACGGCGTCGTCGCGCAGGAGTCCAAGCAACGCACTCGGGCCCGCTCGCTGGAGTACCTGGCCGGCAAGGTCAAGGCCGCCGGTCCTATCGCCCGCCTGGCGGTGTCCGGCGCCGATGCTCCGGACCTGAACAAGTTTCTGGACCTCCTCGACGGGGTCCATCCCATCGAACGTCTCCTGCTCGGCGACATCGGACCGGTGATCGGCACCCACGCCGGTCCCCGGGCCATCGGTGTCGCCTGGTTGCCCGTCACGGACTGAGCGTCTTGTCTCCGCGACCGGGGGACGCAGTGGGTTCGACCTGCACCGGTCGGGGGAGCCTCGCCGGGTACTCTCGGGTCCCGTGTCCGTCCCCGACGCCTCTGCTGCGACGGAAGGCGAGCGTCAGTTCGGGGGGCGCTACCGCCTGGTCCGCTACATCGCCAAGGGCGGCATGGCCGAGGTGTGGGAGGGTTACGACGCCGTCCTCAGTCGGCCGGTGGCGGTCAAGATTCTCTTCGCCCACCTGGCGACCGACGACATGGTCCTCGAACGGTTCCGGCGTGAGGCGGTCACCGCTGCCCGCCTGGCCCACCCCGGGGTCATTGCCACCTACGACACCGGGGTCGACCACGGCACAGCGTGGATCGTCATGGAACTGGTCAGAGGACGCACCCTCCGCCACCTGATGACCGAGCGGGGGCGGATGGATCCGGCTCTCGCCGTGAGGATCACCGGCCAGATCACCGATGCGCTGGCCCATGCTCATCGGGCGGGCCTGGTGCATCGCGACGTCAAGCCGGGCAATGTCCTCCTCTGCGACGACGATGGCCCGGTGCCCAGGGCCAAGGTCACCGATTTTGGGATCGCCAAAGCCACCGAGAACCTCGGACTCGACCTGACCAGGACCGGGATCGTGCTCGGCACGCCCAAATACCTGAGCCCCGAGCAGGTGGAGGGGATCGAACCTGACGCCCGGGCCGACCTGTACTCGCTCGGAGTGGTGCTCTTCGAGATGCTGACCGGTCAACCTCCCTTCTCCGGCCCCACCGACATGGCCACCGCTCTGTCGCACCTGCGGGACCCACCTCCCCACGTCTCCGACCTGTGTCCGCGGATCCCCGCCGAGCTCGACGAGATCGTCGACGGGCTGCTCGTCAAGGATCGTGACCACCGCACCGCTTCGGCGGTCGTCCTCCGTCAACAGTTGGCCTCCGCCGCCCGCCACATGGGTGTCAGGAACGGCCGGGCGACCAACGGGACGGTGACGACCGATCCCATGCAGACGCCAGTCATCGCCGGCGGTGTGGGAAACGGCGCCGACTGGGGTCCGCCGGCGACCGCACAGCGCGCTTCGGGCTCCGGGCGGGCTGACCCCACCGCCGATCGGCGTGACACGTTCAGCGCTCCCCGTCCCCCGACACCGCCGACCGGCTCGACCATGGGGCCTCGCGCCGACCAAGCCACCCGCCCCGAGCGGACGCGGCGCTCCAGCGATGGCGCCGACATTGCCCAACCACTCGGCCACGGTCGCCGGTCGGCTCCGCCCCGTCGTCCTCGGCGGGGACCCGGGTTGGTGGTGGCCGCCCTGGTCATCGTGGGTGCTGTCGTCATCGGTGTGCTGGTTGCACATGCCCGAGGCCCTTCGTCGAACTCGGCCAGGCCGGCTTCGGCAACGACGCCGATCGCCGTGGACGGCGCCACTGAGTTCCTGCTCGGCGGCCACCCCGACAACGTCAAGGACTTGGGCAACCTCTATGACGGCAATCCGGGCACCTCGTGGTCCACGGTGATCTACCACAACTCCACCTTCGGCAACCTCTACCCGGGCCTGGGTGTCGTCCTGGCGCTGAAGGGCGGCTCCCACAAGCTGCACGCCATGACCGTGACGTCGCCGTCTCAGGGGTGGAGCGCCCAGGCCTACGTGGCCGCCCAGTTGCCGGCCGACGGTGCGCCACTGCGTGCCTGGGGCCCGCCAGCCGACGCCGTGAGCAGCGGGTCAGGCCATGCCACCACCCTCTCTCTCAAGGGCCGCACCGGTGGCTACGTGATGTTGTGGCTGACCAACCTGGGCCCGCGGCAGGTATCGTTGGGCAACCAGGCCCAGGTCAAGATCGACGAGATCACCGTGAGCTGAGGTGGTCGACCGAGATGTCGTCGCTACCGGCCCGTCCCAACCCAAGAGGTGGTCCGCTCAGCGGTGGTGGCCGGGGCCTTAGGGGGACGGGTTGGTCGGAGCGGACTGAGCTGGCGGACCAGGGCTGCGGTGAGCCACGACCATCGCCCAGGCGAGAGGCCAGGACACGGCCAGGGCCACGGCGATCCAGCCGCTCGTCGGCACCGGGTCCACGCCCTGGCCGGTCGAGATCCACAGGGCCCAGCCGATGCTCGCCCCGCCGAGAAGTCCGCTGGCCGCCCACAGCCGGTCCCGATGGCGGCGACCCGTTGTCACCACGGCGACGGCGATGATGGCCGGTACCACGACGGCCACCAGGTATGGCGTGACCCCCGAGAACGGGTACTCCCCGGCGATCAGGCCCAGGGCTGCGGCCAGCAAGGCACCGAGGGCGAGGGCCACAACTGAGCGCATCAGGGTCGATCGTAGCGGCCTCCGGTGTCTAGGCCGGCCGTGTCGTGCCGCGTCCCACTCCTGAGTATGGTGTTCGGCCATGGCAGATGACCAGCCCGGAAGCGTCGCGGAGTCGGACTGGACGGTCGAGGTCGTGAACCGTATCGACACGGTTGTCGGCACCATCAAGCAGAAGACCACGGTGCCGATCACCAAGCTGGCGCGGGCGCTCGTCTTCGGGTTGGTGGCGGCGGTTGCCGCCATCCTGGCGGTGGCCCTGGTGTGCATCGCCGTCGTGCGGATCTGTGTGGCCTACCTTCCCTTCGACCCGGTGTCTCGGAGGGTGTGGGTGACCTACGCCGGTCTCGGTGCAATATTCCTGCTCGTCGGTGCGTTTGCATGGCGGAAGCGCAGACCTGCGAGACCGTAGGGCGTGCCCGACCAGGGAGTAGTCAGCGTGAGTGACCAGTTGTCAAGGGACGTGCGTGAGGTCGTCATCATCGGCTCAGGGCCTGCGGGCCTGACGGCGGCCATCTATACGGCAAGGGCAAACCTGGAGCCGTTGATCCTGGAGGGGGAGCTGTCCTCCACCACCGACCAACCAGGTGGTCAACTGATGGTGACCACCGAGGTCGAGAACTTCCCCGGTTTCATCGATGGCATCATGGGCCCGGACCTGATGGCGAACATGCGGGCCCAGGCCGAGCGCTTCGGCTCCCGCTTCGTGACCACCAGGGCCACCAGGGTCGACTTCTCGTCACAGCCTCTGCGAGTCTGGGCCACCGATCCCGACGATGGTGCGGAGCAGGAGATCCGTTCCAGGACCGTCATCATCTCGACGGGAGCCCGGTCGCTGATGCTCGGGCTCGAATCGGAGCGCAAGCTGCTGGGCCACGGCGTATCGACCTGTGCCACGTGCGATGGCTTCTTCTTCCGCAACCAGAAGATCGCCGTCGTCGGCGGGGGCGACTCCGCCCTCGAGGAGGCCAACTTCCTCACCAAGTTCGGTGACTCGGTGACCGTCATCCATCGCCGCAAGGAGCTCAGGGCATCGAAGATCATGCAGGAACGGGCATTCAAGAACCCGAAGATCGACTTCGTGTGGGACACAGAGGTCGCCGATGTCCTCGGCGATGCCAAGGTCGAAGGAATCGCCCTGCGGGACCTCAGGACCGGCGAGGAATCGGTGCTCGAGGTCACCGGGTTGTTCGTGGCCATCGGCCATGAACCCAACACCACCGTCTTCAGGGGCCACGTCGCCATGCAGGACACCGGCTACATCAACACGGTGCCCGGTAGCTCGCGGACCGACATCGACGGCGTGTTCGCCTGCGGCGACGTCCAGGACCACATCTATCGCCAGGCCGTCACCGCTGCGGGATCGGGGTGCATGGCCGCCCTCGATGCCGAGCGGTGGCTGGAGGCGCACGGCATCGACGAGGGACCTCTGGTCGAGAGCTGGTGACGAGGAAGCTGGAATGCCACGACCACTCCCAGGTGTTGTTACGAGCGCGTCGGGATCTCCCGGCGCTCATAAGAAGGCGAGGACCGTGGCAAACGAGCTGACCTTGACTGACGCAACGTTCGACGAGGAGATCAAGGCCTCCTCGGAACCTGTCCTGGTGGACTTCTGGGCGGAGTGGTGCGGCCCCTGCAAGATGGTCGCCCCCGTGCTCGATGAGATCGCCAAGGACAACGAAGGCAAGATTCGAGTCGGGAAGATCAACATCGACGAGAACCTTGAGCTCGCTCGCCGCTTCGACGTGATGAGCATCCCTACCCTGATCCTGTTCAAGGACGGTGAACCCCAGCTCCGCATCATTGGGGCCAAGGGCAAGGGCCAACTCCTGCAAGAGCTCAACCCCTACCTGTAGGTCGCTCCAACCGGCGGTGCCACGCCGACCACGGACTGCCCCTTGAGGGCCGCTTGACCCCCGATAGGTGGCCTCAAGCGCTGTGCGAACAGCTATGAGCTGACCAGATGCCCTGTCGCTTCGTTGCTCATGAGCACTTCGGGGCAGGCCATCCACACCTTTAGCCACAGCCTGTGGACGAGGTGAAGGGGAACAAACTCTCGAGCATAGGTTCGTATTGCCTCAACCAACGGTCAACCGGTCAACCTGCGGCTAGGTATCGAAGGCACCCCTGGCTCCGGGTGACTGGTCGTCGGTCATGGCCCGATAGATGCGCTCGAGATCTTCCAGGGTGGCGAAATCAATGGTGACGCGTCCCCGTTGAGCGCCAAGGTTCACCTTCACCCGGGTATCGAGATGGGCGGACAGCAGCTCCTCGAGCTCCACCACCCCCGGCGGGCGAAGCTTGCCGCCGGTCCTCGCCGGGGCCGATGGCGTCTGACGACCGACGTCAGTCCGGGCCCGGACAGCGTCCTCGACGGCGCGCACGGAGAGCTGATCGGTGACGGCCCGTCGCGCCAGGGCCTCTTGGAAGTTGCGGTCCGGCGTGGCCAGCAAGGCGCGAGCATGCCCGGCGGAGAGTTGGCCCTCCGCCACCAACTTCTGGGCGGCGGCCGGCAGCTGGAAGAGCCGAAGGGTGTTCGAGATGGTCGCCCGGCTGCGCCCCACCCGTAGGGCCAAGGCCTCGTGGGTGAGCCCGAACTCGTCGATCAGGGCATGGTAGGCCGCCGCTTCCTCGAGAGGGTTGAGATCCTGTCGGTGCAGGTTCTCCACCAGGGCCTGCTCCATGCTGGCCATCTCCGACGCCGAGCGAACGATGGCCGGGATGGTGGGCAGACCGGCTCGTTTGGCAGCTCGCCACCGGCGTTCGCCGGCGATCAGCTCGTAGGAGCTGGTGCCCTCGACGGTGCGGACCAAGATGGGTTGGAGCACCCCCAGCTCCCTGATCGAAGCGGTCAGGGAGACCAGTGACTCCTCGTCGAAGTGGCTGCGGGGCTGGTGGCTGTTGGGACGGATGTCGGTGACCGGGATGTCCACGAACGTCGCCGTCCTGTCGCCCACCATCTCGCTGGGGATCAACGCTCCAAGTCCTCTACCCAACCCGCTGCGACGCGCCACCACTCACCTCCTTGGCCAGTTCTCTGTAGGCAATCGAACCCCGGGACGAAGAGTCGAACACGATGATCGGCTGTCCGAACGACGGCGCTTCGGAAAGGCGGACCGTTCGGGGGACCACGTTGCGGCAGACCCGGTCGCCGAAGTGGTCGCGCACCTCGTTGACGACCTGTTCGGCCAGCCGGGTGCGGGCGTCGTACATGGTCAAGATGATGGTGCTCAGCTCCAGGGGAGCGTTGAGGTTGGCCTGCACCATCCCGACGTTGCGAAGGAGTTGACTGAGCCCCTCGAGGGCGTAGTACTCACATTGGATGGGCACAGCCACCTCGCCGGCGGCGGCCAGCCCATTGATGGTGAGCAGTCCGAGTGAGGGAGGACAGTCGATGAGGATGAAATCATAGTCCTCCCGCACGCTGTCGAGCGCCCGACGGAGCCGCAACTCCCGACTGAACACCGGTACGAGCTCGATCTCGGCACCGGCCAGGTCGATGGTGGCAGGCATCACAAAGAGGTTGCGCAGCGTCGTGGGCTCAATGACGTCCTCCGGTGGTACATCGTGGAGGATGACGTCGTAGATGGATGACTCCAGGCTCCGGGCGTTGATGCCCAGCCCCGTCGTCGCGTTCCCTTGTGGGTCCAGGTCGACCACCAGCACCCGGTAGTGGAGCTCGGCCAAGGCGGCTCCCAGGTTCACGGCCGTCGTCGTCTTGCCGACACCACCCTTCTGATTGGCGATGGCGATGATGCGAGGAAGGGCGTGACTGGTACTGGGATGCCGGGCTCGCCCGAAGGCCAGGGAGCCCCGAGGCAAGTCGGCCGTCCCTGTGGACGGTGGGGCCGAACCCCCCACGCCCACCAGGGCGTCTGCAATGCGGCCTTCGGGCGAGCGGGCGTCAGTCACCGGCGACGCCGGGCCGGGGATGGCGGTGGCTCCGGGTTGGCCGCCGACAAGAGGGTCGTCGCCGTCACCGACCCCGGCCTCGTGGGCCTCAGCGCCTGCGGGCTCAGGCCCATCCTCGGTTCGCAGTTGGTGAAAGATGGAAGCAGCGCGCGTCCGCATCTCTTCAGGGTCCGTCACCCTCCCACCTTGGTCGAGAGTTGGTCGCAAAGCAAGGACCCTGGCCGGTAAGTTCAGGGTTTGACGGCGGCCGCGTACGTTTCACGTGAAACGTAGGGACGGTCGTCGTGGTTTCTCGTCCGCCGGCGCCGTTCGGGCTGGTTCCACGTGAAACAGGGCCTGCCAGAGCGATTGCGAGCCTCACCCGCAAAGGGGGTTCGCACCACTCGCCCATCAGAGGTTGGGCCGGCACCGAAACCGCTCTCATCAAAACAAGGGTTGCTTGGCGGGTACTCCCGCCCGGCGGGGGAAGCGCTCGGGACACAGGCTCTGCTGGCGAAGGACCTGAAGGGCCACAGGTTCAACAGCGGCACCTGATCGGACCAGGCCGAGGGTAGCCAGACCGGCGTCCGGCCAGCGTCGATGGTCGCCCCCTGGTGGCTCGGTGACCAGAAGTTGGCCGTCCCGGACGAGGAATGGAGCGGCGCACTCGGCAGTCGTCGCCGGCGGCCCGAAGGCCCGGGCCACGACGAGGGGGCAGCAATGGCGCAGGGAGCCGCGACCGGCCCGCTCAGCCCGCTCAGCCAGGACGCTGATCCGCTCGGCCCAGCCC
>JALZAH010000596.1 GCA_030948425.1 Actinomycetota bacterium | reverse complement strand
TCCTTCAGAACCCGCGGTTCCACGCCCACCTGGCGCCACGCCGTGTAGCTGATCCCCTTCCGCTGGCCATAGGTCGCTGCGGCCTCGACGAACCCGGCCTCGACGGAGGCGAGGTCGACCTGGGTCTCACCGCGGGCGAGGTGGGCTTCGAGGTCGAAGCGCTCCTGTACGAGCTGCACGCGGGACAGGGGATCGGCGGTGGCCAGGGCCACGTCGATGGCGGCCAGACGCTTCTCCATCCGCTCGGGTGTTCGCTTGCGCCCGCGACGGGGCCTCGTCGTTTCCAACGCCTCCAGGTACCGCCGCACCGCCCGCCCCTGTTCCCGGCCTTCGGCCAGGGCCGCTTTGTGCTCATCGCTCATCGTGCGCTTTGCAGCCTTGGCGGGGGTTCTCCTTGCCACGGATTGGCCTACCTTTCGTCCCAGCGAATGTGCGTCCCTGTCATAGATTCGTTGCGCCCACCCGATATCCCTTGTCAGTCCCTCCGGGACTGGGCGTGCTTGCTGCTGCCGAACCACGACCCGAGGTCGACGGCGAGGCCGATGGCGACGACCAGCCAGCCGATGGTGCTGACGCCCGAGATCGGTCGATAGACGAGCGCGTAGAGGGCGGTGGTCCAGGGAAGGAAGAGGAAGCCCGCCAACCCGACCCAGCCCGACCGGAACGCGATGGTGAGACGGTCGGTGAACAGGTAGAGCAGCGCCACGAGCACGCGTGGCGAGCACAATGCCGCGAGGACGATCAAACACCCCATGCGGAGCTCCAGTCATTGCCGTCGACTCCGCCGCAGAATAGATGCAATCGAGGGGAGCCGTCCGGATCGATCCACCTGTTGCCGGCCGGAGGTGGGCAGGATACGCAGGTGTCCGGTCCTCGCCAACCCGGCCAGCCGCGTTCGCCGGCGGCCGCCGAACGCCTCGCCCGTTTCGAGTCGGCCATGCGGCTCCCGCTGGTCTTGGCCTCGGTGCTGCCGATCCTGCAGTGGCTGGGCCATCGGAGGTCCCTATTCGGCGCGGCGATCGTTCTCGCATCGTGGGTGATCTTCGTTGTCGACCTGGTGGTGCACATGCGCCTGCTCGAGCGCTACGTCCACACCTGGCGTGGACGCTTCGACGTGGGCATCGTCGTCATCACCGGACCCTGGAGCTTTCTCCCCGCCCTGGCCGACTCGGGGTTCTTGGCGGTGGTGCGACTGGCGCGTGTGGCTCGGCTCGTGTTCGTCACCAAGCACGCTCGACGCCTGGTCGAGCAACTGGGTCGTGCGGTCGTCGTCGGGGTGGCGATCGTGTTCGTGTGCTCCGACATCGCCTATCACGCCGAAAAGGCCACCAACACGGAGTTCAAGACCTATGCCGACAGCCTGTGGTGGGCGGTGGTCACGATCTGCACGGTCGGCTACGGCGACATCACCCCGCGAACGCCCACCGGCCGCTGGGCGGCCGTCGTGCTCATGATCACCGGGATCGGCATCATCGGGGCGCTCGCCGGAAGCCTGGCCAGCTTCTTGAGGCTGACACCCGCTCCCTTGGCGAGGGGTGCCCCGAGCGGGGCCGCGCCACCGCTACCGGCACCCCCGCCGTCTGGCGCCATGCCCGTCGGACGCCTTCCTGCTGACATCACCGCCGACGAGATCACCACCCTGCGTTCTCGTCTGCGGGAGCTCGACGACCACCTCGAACGGCTCGAACGTCGTGCTGACCGGCCCGGTGAGCCCCCGGCAGGGTTGCCCGTCACGGGATAGTCCCGCAATCGCTCGGGGCGTCGGCGTGCCTGAGCCATCGCTGCCTCGGCGCCTATGATCGCCGTCGGAGGACTCCTACCTGCGGAAGCCCCAAAGACGCGGAGGTCATAGCCGATGAGCGCAGACAAGAACGTGTTCCTGTTTGCCGGGACCTATCCGAGCGAGGTCGAAGCGCGTCTCGACTACGAGGTGTTGAAGGAGCTTCACGCCGAGGGGGTCGTGGGCACCTACGACGCCGCAATCGTCAGCAAGAGCGCCGATGGCAAGGTGCACGTCCACAAGCACGAGAAGCCCACCCAGCACGCGGCCTGGACGGGAATCGCCGTGGGCGCCGTCGTGGGGATCCTGTTCCCCCCGTCGCTGATCGGGTCCGCGGCGGTTCTCGGTGTGGCCGGCGGCGTGATGGGCCACCTCTGGAAGGGGATGTCGCGCGCCGACGTCAAGGAGCTCGGTGACCTGAGCGACGAAGGCGACGCCGCCCTGGTGGTCGTCGGCGAGTCCAAGATCGAGAAGTACCTCGACCGGGCCATGAGTCGAGCCACCAAGCGCATCGCCAAGGAGGGCGAGGGCGACGCCAACGCGTTCGCCGACTCGATGGCCGAGGCGAGCAGCGACTCATGACGTTCCCTT
>JALZAH010000560.1 GCA_030948425.1 Actinomycetota bacterium | reverse complement strand
GCTCGACGAGGCCAGCACCCGCAGCTCCCCGGCCGGGGAGGCCACCATCAGGCCGACGGCGGCGACATCGACGACGTCGACGCATCGGTCGGCCAGCACGGTGAGAAGCTCGACCACGTCGAAGTTGGCGACGAGGCTGTCGGCGAGCTCCACGAAAGTACGGCTGAGCAGCGCTTCCCTCGGCATGTCGACACCCCCTGGTCCCCACGTCTTGAGGCACCACCGATATCGTAGAGCCACCGCCGGGGCTAACTCTGGTGCTCACCGAACCGCAGGCGTCGGGCGACGACATCGGCGGCCACCTCGGCCACCAGGCGGTGATCGGCGTAGGCGCGGGCACGGAGGCGAACGAGGGCCTGGGCGACGCTCACCTCGAGCTGGGCCGACACCATGCCGGCGGCCTGGTGCACGACGTACTGGAAGTTCGATCCGTTCTCGAGCTCGGCTGCCAGCACACCTGCCGACCCGTGGGCCTGCATTGCCAGCACCGCCTCGGCGGCGATATCGGCCATCGCCAGGGCGTCGGCATGCTGGGCGTCGGTGAGCGGACCGGGCACATCTCGGTACAGGTCGAGCGCGCCCAGCCGCACTGCGCCCACCGTCATCGGGAAGCCGAACACCGCCCGAACCCCGGCGTCGACGGCCGGCCCGGCGAATGCCAGCCATCGGGGCGTCGTGGGATCGGCCAGGTCGGGCTCGATCACCGGCCGGTCGAGTCGGTGGGCGTCGACGCACGGGCCCTCGCCGAGCGTGTACTGGAGCTCCTCGATAAGGGCGCTGACGGGACCGGTGGTGCCCAGTGAGCCGAGGGGCAGGTCGCCGGACATGAGCATGATCCCCGCGCCGGTCAGACCGGTGACGCGCTGACAGACGGCACCCAACCGAATGGCGGTGATATCACCGTCGCCGCCGTCGGCGAGGGTCTGGAGGATGCGATCCCGTCGCCCGCCGCTCACCGGCCCAGCCCGGAGCGGAGACGCGCGGGCGCCCTGCGGGCAGCACCTGCAGACCACGTGTGGGTCATCCAGACTTCCCTGGCTCGTGAGCGGCATGCCGTCGCGCTGCCAGGATCTGGAGCATCGCCCCCGGACCGGCCGCGTGAGCGGCGGTGGTCCGGTCACCCCAACGCTACCGCGGGGGACGACCCTCCCCGACTCCCCGCCGCAGGAGGTCGGCCAACACCCGGCGCTCGTCCGGTGAGAGGTCGTGAAGAAGAGGGAGATCGACGGTGAGGCCGTCGCGGTGCTCCTGGCGGAGGGCCCGGCCCGCGTCGGTGAGCACGAGGTGCTTCACCCGCCGATCGTCGGGAGCGACCCGGCGCTCGACGAGGCCCCGGGCCTCGAGGTGGTCGACGATGCCGGTGACGTTGGAGGCGTCACAGCACAACCGCTGGGCCAGCTCCCGCATGGGCAGGGGTCGGCCGAGCTCGCGCACGGCCATGGCCTGGGCGAATGAGAGGTCGAAGTCGGCCGAGCGCTCGGTGAAGCGCCGGCGCAGGTCGGCGGTGAGCCGGAACAGCAGGGCCACCAGTTCCTCCAGACTGGGCTCGCCGTCGGGCCCCGACCCGTCGACCAGCGAAGCTGTCTCGTCCATCAGCGTTGCGTCTCGGCTTTCCCCAGTTGTCACCATGAGTTCATGATAGTTGACTAAGAAGATGGTTGACTACCTGAACTTTCTGCGCTTTCATGTGATGGGAGCTCGGCACCGTCGCATGGCGCAGAGCAAGGAGGACTGCCGATGAGAACGCGACCTCCCGGTCGTCGAACGTGTGAACCCGACGACCGCGCCACGACCCCGCTGCCCACGCCCGCTCGACTCGAACCCGGAGGACTCTCATGATCCACCTCGCTGACTTCTGCTACCGGAGGCGTTGGTTCGTCCTCCTCGCCTGGGTGGTGCTGCTGGTTGGTGTCTTCACTGCGGGGGGCTTCCTTCCGGCCGAGCACAACGCCAACTACCAGACCCCAGGGGCCGAGTCCACCAAGGCCTACGCCCTGCTGAAGGAGCGCGTCCCCCAACGGGGAGGCGACACCATCCAGATCGTCTTCAGCGGTGACCTCAACAGTCCGGCTACCAGGCCCCAGGTCGACACCGAGCTGGCCAAGGTCAAGGCAGCCAGC
>JALZAH010000532.1 GCA_030948425.1 Actinomycetota bacterium | reverse complement strand
CGTCGAGATGAGCGGGGGATCGCCGGCCATGCGCCGGACTTCGGTGCGGTGTCGACCAGCATGCTGGCCGGACCCATGATCTCGAGCGCGACCTCGAGCGCCTCACGGTGCATCTCGGACCAGAACATCTTGTTCGTGGCGCCGAGCGCAGCGACGCTCATGTCCTTCGTTCCCTGCACGGTCGCGGAGAGGCTGCGCAGACCATTGATCTTCAAGATCTGGATCTTCGTGTGATAGCGAGCCAGCTTCTGGCGGAGAAGTGGGTCGGAGATGAGACCGTTGTCCTTCGCGGCCTCGATCATCAGATCGAGCTCTTGGGCGAAGCGGCGATAGCCGGTGGTGGCCGACATGCCGCGCTCGTGGGACAGCGTGGTGTTGGCCACCACCCAGCCGTTGTTGACGCCGCCGACCACGTTCTCCTTCGGGCACCGCACATCGTCGAAGAAGACCTCGTTGAACTCGGCGGTGCCGTCGGGCTGCGTGATCCCTCGGACCTCGACGCCCTTCTGCTTCATCGGCACGAGCAGGTACGAGATGCCCTTGCTGCGCGCTTCGGGATCGGTTCGGGCCAGCAGGAAGCAGAAGTCGGCGTACTGGGCCTGGGTGGTCCAGACCTTCTGGCCGTTGATCACCCACTCATCACCGTCGAGCACCGCAGTCGTCTTGAGCGACGCGAGGTCCGAGCCCGAGTTCGGCTCTGAGAACCCCTGGCACCACGACATCTCGCCCTTGAGGATCTTCGGCAGGAAGTCTTTCTTCTGCTCCCCGGTGCCCCACTGCAGGATCGTCGGGCCGACGAGGGTGTCGCCGAAGAAGTCGGCTCGCATCGGCGCCTTGGCTCGAGCGAACTCCTCGCTCAAGACGACGTTCTGCATGACGCTGAGCCCTTTACCGCCATACTCCTCCGGCCAGGACGCGCAGATCCAACCGCCCTCGTAGAGCTTCTGGGGCCACTCGACGTTGAACCGCTGCTTCTCCTCGGGGCTCATCTCGAACCCCTGGTCGAACCAGCCCTTGGGCAGGTTGTCCTCGAGCCAGGCACGGATCTCCGTGCGGAACTCTTCGGCGTCGGGCGGGTAGGTCAGATCCATCCCACCATCTTGACCGCCGGGTCAAGACAGCGCCAAGAGAGCGTTCAGGAAACGGCTGGGACGGGTGGCAGCGAGTCCACGCAGGCCCCGTGGCTGTCGTAGGGGCGACCCTCGACTTCGGCACGCTGCTGGCCGCACGCGAACTGGAAGGCACTGATGCCGCCCGGCTGCCACGGCCCGGGGCTCCCGACCTCATCGACCTCAGCCGACTTCGGCACGATGTTGAAGCGTTTGCGCATCGCCGCGATCGACTGATCGGCGATCGCAAACCAGTCGAGCGCAAGGTAATCGACGCTGTCATCGTCGCGCTCGTCGTCCGAGCAGACCGCACCCCGCCGCATCGCGTCGGCCAACCGCACCGCCATTGTCCGGCCGCCGTGGGACAGGTGGCCGCGGTCGGCGTCGAACAGACCCGCGTCGTGGGCGCGGTAGCCGGTCTCGAACAGGTTGATCACCATGGCCAGCAGTGAGAACGCACGCGGGTCGTCGTTGGCACGCGAGATGAAGCCGAAGACCTCCAACTCGCTCTCGACGGTCGACCCGTAGTCCACGAGGACGTGGCACCAGTCGTGCTGCGCGAGCAGCGGGGGTGCCGAGCCGGGCAGTCCCGGGAAGACGAATCCCCGTGCCTGGTAGAAGGCGAACACGCCGTGTCCGAGCGTGCCTTCGGGGAGATCGCCGAGGGCGGCCCAGCGGGCCGCGAGCTCGGGATCGTTGCACGAGGCATCCCACGCAGAGTCGAGCGCAGCCTTTGTATGCAGGGAGACGCTGTGGGCCGGGTCCCACTCGGACGTGTATCCCGCCCGGTCGAAGTCCAGGGCAGCCAGGCCGAGGCTGCCATGTGAAAGGCGTCGCGTCGCCCGCAGCAGCTCCTCGGAGATGCCCATCTCGGCGGCGTAGCGTTCGACCCGCTCCGCAACCTCGTCGGGCAACGGCACCAGGATCAGCTCACCGAGCATCATGAGCTGCACCATGCGCTCGCGGAACCCCTCGGACCGGTTGGCGAGAGCATCGGCCATCTCGATCGGTCCGAGGGGACGCATGAGCGCACGGTCCATGTCGACGGTGAAACCGGTCATGGCTTTCGCGTGCG
Organism: Actinomycetota bacterium; assembly: GCA_030948425.1. Taxonomy (GTDB): domain Bacteria; phylum Actinomycetota; class Acidimicrobiia; order Acidimicrobiales; family Palsa-688; genus JALZAH01. The sequence continues at coordinate 1,772 of JALZAH010000532.1, read as the reverse complement.
CCTCCAGCAGCAGTCGTTGCAGGTGCGTGAACCCGCTCGGCGGGCTGGTGGCGGTGATCACGCCGCGCATGATTGTCTCGACCTCCGCTGCGTCGGGTGGGCCCAACCGTTCGGCGCCGGGTGCGGGGAAGGGGACAGGCATGACCGAACCTCTCGACGGAAACCGCTTGAGCCGCAACGGTATCGGCACCTCCTACTATGCGGACCCATGACCGTGACCGAGGAGCCACCTGCGCCCTGGACGCCACCGACCGGGCGCTGGACGGCCCAGTGGAAAGAGCTCTACGAAGAGGTCATCACGACTGGCCTTTGCACCGGTTGCGCGGGCTGCGTCATCGCCTGTCCGCACGACGTCATCGGCTACGAGCACGCCCAGGGCGGGTACAAGCCGTTCCACCTCGAGGACGAGCTCGGCCCAGGGGACTGTGGCCACGGGCTGAAGGGGTGCACCAGCTGCACCCGGGCCTGTCCCCGCTTCCGCACGTGGGAGCCCGAGGCGGACGACCACCTCTTCGGACGCACCCGGCGGGTCGACGAGTTGTCTGGCGTCTACAGCGACATCGTTCTCGCCCGGGCCAGCGACGACATGGTGCACAAGATGGGCCAGGACGGCGGGCTCGTCTCTGCGCTGTTGATCTGGGCCATGGACGAGGGCTACATCGACGCAGCGCTCGTCTCCTACCTCGAGGGCGACGGCACCACGTGGAAGGCCAAGCCCGGAGTGGCGACCAACAAGGAGGAGATCCTGGCGTCGGCCGGCAGTCGGTACACGTACTCCGCCAACACGCTTGCCATCGACGAGGCGCTCGAGCGGGGCTTCTCCAAGTTGGCGCTCATCGGGATGAGCTGCCAGTCGTCGGTCCCGCCGGTCATGTGGTCACGCAAGGTCGGCAAGATCGCCAAGCCGATCCTGTTCAACATCGGCCTGCTGTGCTCGAAGACGTTCGACGACGCAATCTTCGAGGAACTGTTCGAGGCGAAGTACGGCATCGTCAAGGCCGAGATCGCCAAGATGAACATCAAAGGCGTGTTCCAGATCTGGATGCGCGACGGTGCGTACCACGAGGTGCCGCTGAAGGAATGTCATGCATGGACTCGCGAAGGCTGCAACCACTGTCCCGATTTCGCAGCTGAGCACGCCGACATCTCGACTGGCGGCATCGGCAAGTTCAACGACTGGACCCTCACGATCGTTCGCACCGAGCTCGGTCGCGAGATCATGTCCCGCATGGTCTCGTCGGGCGCGATCCTGACGCGGCCGGGTGACGACGATCCAGCGGCGATCGACCTGATGCACAAGTTGTCGCGTCGTAGTCGCAAGCGCTGGCCGGAAGCGGCCGTGGATCTGCCGGGGCTGGTGCCGCCCCTGCCCCCGAAGGAGCCAAAGGTCGCGCCGGCCTGAGGCCGCCAGTGCGCACCCATGTCGCCCGGTGAGCGGCGCGATCAGCCCGACGTGGTCGACGTGGTCGACCCAGCCGTGGTCTCACCGCCCGACGCACAGTTGTCCAAGATGTTCGTTATGTCGGATGGGAGCGGCCCGGGCTTCGCAGTGAGCGCGCTGTTGATCTGCTTGAAACGGGAGAACTTGATCGACTTCTTGATCTCCGCATAGCTGCAGGTGCAGGTCTTCGTGGGGCTCGACACGTTCGACTTGCTCTGGGCCACACAGGACTTGATGAAGTTCGTTCCGACCGAGCCGGTGTAGTGGTCCGGCGTGCGCTGCGTGCCGCAGCCGGCGAGCAGGGCCAAGCAGATCACCGACCCCCGCAGCA
>JALZAH010000524.1 GCA_030948425.1 Actinomycetota bacterium | reverse complement strand
GCTGGGACCCGATCCGAGCAGAGCGGCAACCATGTGCTTGGTCACTGCGTTCTTCGAGCCCCGGACCTTGACCTCGCCGTGGAGCGGACCGGTGGGTTCGATGATCCAGGCGTCAGACACTGCACAGAGGCTATCGGCCCGGCGCTCGGTCGGGTCGGGCCGACGCGCTGCGGTACAGCTTGCTCTGCTACACCTTGGTGGTGACCGTTCTCCTGTCGTCGACGTCGTCACCGTCACCGTCACCGACGTCGACGTCGGCGACGGTCCCGCCCTCGACCGCCGTGCCCGGCGCCCACCAGGACGCCGCCGACTTCTACGGGATCTTCGGAGCCGTCGCCATCATCGTCGTGGCCATCGTGGTGATCCGCCTGGCGTTCCGCCGGCCGAAGCTGAAGGGTCCACCACCCCGCCGAGGGCCGTGAGCGGCTTGGGTCCCCGCTCGCGGTGACCACCGTGTCGACGCTCGAGCGCATCGAGGTCATCCGTCTCCGCCTCCCCCTGGCCCAACCGTGGGTATCTCCGGTGACCACCATGGTCGAGCGCGACGTGTTGTTGGTCGCTGTCACCATCGATGGAGTTGTCGGCTGGGGTGAGTGCGTGGCCCAGCCGGATCCCACCTACAGCTCGGAGTACGTTGACGGGGCCCTCGACGTCCTCCACCGCCATCTCGTCCCCCGACTCCTGGCCGCCGGCGCCACCGGGAGCGTGGATGTGGGTGCCGTGGATCGGGCCCTGGCCCCCGTCAAGGGTCATCCCATGGCCAAGGCGGCGTTGACCGTTGCCGTGCTTGACGCTCACCTGCGGGCCGAACAGGTCAGTCTGGTCGATCACCTGGCGTCGATGAGCACGGCGGTCGACGCCCGCACCTGGGTGATCCCGTCGGCTGTGCCCTCCGGGGTGGTGGTCGGAGTCGTCAGCGACCTCGACGCCCTGATCGACGAGGTCGGCACCCTGATCGACGAGGGCTATCACCGGGTGAAGATCAAGATTCAACCCGATGGGGACGTGGCTGCGGTCAACGCTCTGCGCCACACGTTCGGCTCGGGGTTGGCGCTGCAGGTCGACGCCAACGGGTCGTATCAGGCACTAGGGGTCGACGAGGCGGCGAAGCGCCTCGGCGCCCTCGACGACTGCGGCCTGTTGCTCATCGAACAGCCGCTGGGCGATGACGACCTGGTCGGCCATGCAGCCCTGGCCCGGCGTCTGGCCACCCCGGTGTGCCTCGACGAGTCGATCGCCTCTGTCGATGACGCCATGTCCGCCCTGGCCCTGGGAGCGTGCAGGTTGATGAACGTCAAGGTGGGCCGGGTCGGCGGTCTGGCTCCAGCCGTGGCCATCCATGATCGTTGCGCGGCAGCCGGCATGGCTGTGTGGTGCGGGGGCATGCTCGAGACCGGCGTGGGCCGGGCCGTCAACCTGGCTCTGGCCGCCCTGCCGAACTTCTCCCTACCCGGTGACCTCTCGGCGTCGGACCGCATCTGGGAGACCGATGTGGTCACCGAGCCGGCGCGCCTGGACCCCGACGGCCGGATCACCGTCCCTCGGGGGGCAGGCATCGGCGTGGAGCTCAGCCCCGACGTCGACCGGTGGCTCGTCTGGCGGGGGACCTGGCCGGCGTGGTGAACGCCGAGCCCCGCTGCAGCCAACTGCTCCGTGCCCTGAGTGGGCTGCGGTCCGAGACCCACGGAGCGGGCGGGGCCTCGACCAGGCGGGCCAGGTTCAACAGGACGGCGTCGTAGTTGACCCGCCATCCGCTCCACGCCGTCCACGCCGTCTCCCGGTCGCTGACGACATCGAGGCCGGCGTCGACCAGTTCGTCGAACGCCGAATCCCACTCGGAGCGGTCCACCGAGATGGGATCGCTCGGTGCCGGGTCCGTCTCGAAGGGGATGTCGTGGAGCGCAGCGATGCGGCGCAGTGCGAGGGTCCCGGCTCTGATGCACAGCTGGGCGTCAGGATCGAGCGGATGCTTGATGGCCGCCACCCACAGCGAGGCGGCGTCGAGCAGCGTCCCGGCGGCGGTGACCCACGACTGCTCGGGGAGCGGGGAGCGAAAGAACGGCAACACCGAGAATGTGGTGTGTGTCTCCTCGACGTCGACGAACCATGTCTCCCAGGTCTGCCACAGGTTGCTGAGCCGGTAGCCGGGCTCTTCGATGCGGTGATAGCGGATGAGCATGGTGGTGGCCCGCGGTGGGTCACCGGCGCGCACCTTCAACAGGCTCACGCCTGACTCCCGCCGGGAGAACGCGTTGTAGATGCTGGGCAGATAGGTGATGAGCAGGGTGACGACAAGAAGACCGAGGCCGGCCTCGCTGTAGGAGAGCAGGTCGGCGCCCAGATTGCGGGGAACGGCCGAACCCAGGGTGAACACCGACGAGCCTGAGAGCTCGACGGCTCGGCTGGGCGACGCCCCGTAGGCGGCGGCGAACATCAGGGCGTAACCGGCCATGATCAGCACCAGCCAGGTGAACAACAACACGAGCAGGGCAACCGGTCCGAGCATGGCCATGACCCGGTCGCGACGCTCGTAGCTTGACGATCGTCTGGCCCGCAGCCGGAAGGCCACCCGCACGCCGAGGATGGTGAGGCGACTCAGGCGGTTCTGGGTGGCTCTGGGCAGGATGGTGGAGCGGATCGCGGAGAGCATGGCGCCGACCACCAGGACAATTCCGGCGATGAACACGACAATGTCGGCGGCGGCGCGCACAGGTGGCGGTTCGGGTAGGCGTCGGGAGGGCGGTCGGGGGTGGTCGCTCAGGCGACCGACGTCGCCGCCGGGTCCCACGACCGCAGGTCGGCGAGGCGGGCGTCGTTGGAGAAGACCTCGACGACGGGCTGAGACAGGCCGAGGCGCTTCTGGATCTTCTCCACGTCGAGTTGCTCGTTCCACAGGACCAGGGTGACGACCATCCCGGCCCGACCGGCCCGGGCGGTGCGCCCCGAGCGATGCAGGTAGGACTTGGCATCCTCGGGAGGGTCGTAGTGAATGACCACGTCGACGTCGTCCACATCGATGCCCCGGGCGGCCACATCGGTGGCGACGAGCACCGGGAGGGTGCCGGTGGCGAACGCGTTCAGGGCCCGTTCGCGCATCTGTTGGCGAAGGTCACCGTGGATGGCCCGGGCATCGATGCCCTCCTTGCGGAGGTTCTCGTTGAGGCGGTCGGCGCCCCGCTTGGTGCGGGAGAACACGATGGCCCGGCGAACGTGACGGCAGATGGCCGCCGTCACCTTGACCTTGTCCATCTGGTGGACCTGAAGGAAGCGGTGCTCCATCTCGGTCACCGTGGCCTGCAGGGAGACGACCTCGTGGCGTACCGGGTCGGTCAGCTCATTGCGCACCAGACGGTCGACGTCGCCATCGAGGGTGGCCGAGAACAGCATCGTCTGGTGAGAGGAGGTCAGGTGGCGCAGCAACCACTCGACCTGGGGCATGAAGCCCATGTCGGCCATGCGGTCGGCCTCGTCGAGGACCACGATCTCGATGCCCGACAGGTTGATCTCGCCGCGCTGGCGTAGGTCGATGAGCCGGCCGGGGGTGGCCACCACCAGGTCGGTGCCCGCCTGGACAGCGGCAATCTGGGCATCCATGGCCGTCCCGCCGTAGCAGGCGGTCAGGCGGTGTCCGGCCGCCTGGGCCAGGGGTTCGAGGACATCGGCGACCTGCCTGGCCAACTCGCGGGTGGGGACCAGGATCAGGCCCCGGGGATCGGTGGCTGCGGGTTCCACGCTCAGGCGCTGGAGGAGGGGCAGGCCGAACGCCAGGGTCTTGCCGGAGCCGGTCTTGGCCTTGCCGCACACGTCACGACCGAGAAGGGCGTTGGCGATGGTCAGGGCCTGAATGGGGAACGGGGAGAGGATGCCTTCGGCTTCGAGTGCCGAGCACAGGGCGGTGGAGACGCCGAGGGCGGCGAACGAGGTGGCGGGGAGTGGTGTACCGGCGGGGCCGGCAGCGCCGAGAACGAGCGTGTCGTCGTCGACGAGTGTGTCACCGGCGAACTCGGGGGGAACGGTCAAACGTACTCCTGTGGGGGATGGTTGCGCCGGAACCGGCGAGCAGGCCCACCAGGATTCGGCCGGGCCACGCATCTGCGCATCCCGGGTCAGCCAAAGGAGATTCACGAGCGCCTGCCTGCGACGGCCTTCAGGGGACAACCATCAGCTGACACAACAGGCGACGCAACCCGCTGACCAGATCCGAAGTCTAGCTCACCATGACCGTTGAGC
>JALZAH010000522.1 GCA_030948425.1 Actinomycetota bacterium | reverse complement strand
GCCCTGGGCTCGGTGGCGTTCGCCATCGCCATGAACAACCTCAAGGTGTCGACCGCCGCCCTGGTGGTCGACGCCACGGCCAAGGCCATGGCCATCTGCGGGATCAGCGGATACCGCCAGGACTCGGAGTTCTCCCTGGGCCAGCACCTGCGTGACGCGTACGGTGCCGGGCTCATGGTCAACACCGATCGGGTCCTGGCCAACAACGCCCAGCTCCTCGTAGCCAGCAAGGACCTCTGAACCGTGCTCGACCAAAGGGTGACCTCCGACTCGGAGACGGCGCAGGATCGCGCTGGGGAGATCTACCGGGCATACCGCCAGAAGCTGTTCGATACTGGCTTGCTGGTCGACAGCGGCGTCGATGGCCTCTACGGGCGCTCCGGGGACTTCGAGAGGGTCGTCGCCGGTCTGGAAAGGCTGATCGGCGCCCGGGGCAGCGAGCTCGGGGCCCGCACGGTGCGATTCCCACCGGTGCTGCCCCGAGCCACGTTCGTCAAGACCGACTACCTGCACTCGTTTCCGTCCCTGGCCGGCGACATCGCCGCCTTCTCCGGCACCGATGGGGACCACGCCGCCCTCCTCGCCCGCCTGGAGGCCGGGCAGTCCTGGGCCGACCTGCTCCAGCCCAGCGATGTGGTGCTGTGCCCGGCGGTGTGTCACCCCCTGTACCCGACCCTGCCCTCCGACGTGCCCGACAACGGGGTGTACTACGACGTCTACGGCTACGTGTTCCGTCATGAACCGTCGCCGGACCCGGCCCGGATGGTCTCGTTCCGTCAGTACGAGCTTGTCTACGTCGGCTCCCCCGAAGGGGCTCGGGCCCACCGGGACCGGTGCCTGAGCCAGGCGCTGGAGCTCGTCACCGGCCTCGGCGTCGACGCCTCGAGCTCGGTGGCCAACGATCCCTTCTTCGGCCGGGTGGGGCGGATGTTGGCCAGCAATCAGCGGGCCGAGGAGCTGAAGTACGAGGTTCTGGCCGCCACCAGCCCGGCCGACAAGCTCAGCGCCATCGCCTCGGCCAACTGTCACGAGGACCACTTCGGTCGGGCGTTCGGGCTGCGGACAGCGGACGGCGAAGCGGCCCACACAGCCTGTGTCGGCTACGGGGTGGAGCGCATCACCCTGGCGTTGATCTGGGCCCATGGTCCCGAACTGGCCCGCTGGCCGGCGGAGGTACAGGCCACGCTGTGGCCGTGAGCGCTGCCGCGGCCGTGAGCGCGGCGTGGCCCTGAGATCTGTGCCCCACCTTCTCGACCTCGATGCCGCCACCTACCGGCGCCATCCGCTGCACGCCGGGGAGCGCGACTGGTCGGAGACCAACTGCTACACCGACGTGTGGGTGGAGCTCCTCCACGCCTGGGGAAGTGACCCCCTGGCTGTCGGTGCCTTCTCGCTGGCCTGTGACTTCGAGGGCACCCAGTGGACGTTCTTCAAGCCCCCCGCCGAGGACCTCAGGGACCTCTACGGCGTGCTGGTCGGTGAGATGAACGTATGGCTCCCGGTGTTCGACCACGTCGCCGAGGAGCTGTCCCTGGGCCGCCTTCTCACCGTGGAGGTCGACGCCTGGGCGCTCCCCGACACTGCGGGCACGTCATATCGGACCGAGCATGTCAAAACCACCATCGTCCCCCAGGCCCTCGACCACGCCGCCCGTCGCCTGGGGTACTTCCACGCCCAGAGCTACTACGACCTCCAGGGTGACGACTTCGACGCCCTGGTGGCCCCCGCCCCTCTGCCCCCCTACGTCGAGCTCATCCGCCTGCCCGACGACCGCCCCGAGGCAGCCGATCTGGTCGGGCGGTCTCTGGCCTGCCTGCGCCGCCACCTGACCCACCTGCCCGCCACCAACCCCGTATCCCGCATGGCCGATCGGGTCGACGAAGAGCTCCCCCGCCTGGCCGGGGCGGACCCGAGTCGTTATCACCTCTTCGCCTTCGCCACCTTCCGCCAGTGCGGGGCGGGTGCGGAGATGGCCGCCTCCTACCTGGACTGGTTGGCCGGCGAGACCGGTGACGACCTGAGCGGTCCGGCCACCGACCTCCGCCGACTGGGCACCGGCGCCAAGTCCGCCCAGTTCCTCCTGGCCCGGGCGGCCCGGGGGCGCAGCGTCGACCTGGCCACGCCCCTGGCCGCCATGGCCGAAGCCTGGGACCGGGCCATCGGGGCCGTAGTCTCCCGCTATGGGGGCTGACCCGCTCGGAGACGCCGCCTGGGAATGCGCCTCAAGCGCTCCGGGGGCCGTGGATGGCCCGGGCGCCCTGGCCGGCGCTGATCTCGACTGGACGGCGGCTGCCGTTCCCGGCACCGCCGCCGGGGCATGGCGCGACGCCGGGCGCGCCACGCTCGAGGCCGACGACCTCGACGGGCGCGACTGGTGGTATCGGACCCGGGTGACCGTCGACGCGGAGCGGTGGTGGCTGCATGCCGGTGGCCTGGCCACCCTCGCCCAGGTGTGGGTCGATGACCGTTCGGTGCTCCGCAGCGACAACATGTTCGTTGGCCACTGGGTTGACCTCGGCCCGCTCACCGGCGCCGTCAGCCTGACCGTCCGCTTCGCTGCGCTCGCCCCGGTGCTGGCCACTCGCCGGCCCCGTCCCCGATGGAAGTCCCGCCTGGTCCGCAACCAGAACATGCGCTGGTTGCGCACGTCGATCTGGGGGCGGATGCCGGCCACGCCCTCCGTTCCGCCGCCCGTGGGACCGTGGCGTCCCATCGAGCTGCACCCAGGCTCGAGTCCCGTCATAGTCGGTCGCCGCCTCGAGGCCCGACCCGACGCCGACGGCCGGGGAGGGGGGACGGTGGAGGTCACCGTGGTGGGATCGTTCTCCCACGCCGATGCCACCGGTGCGCACGTGCACGCAGCTGGCTCCACCGTCGCCGCCGACATGTCCACCGATCAGGGGCTGACCACCCTGCACGGCATCGTCGCCGTGGACGACGTGGAGCTGTGGTGGCCTCACACCCACGGGGGGAGGAAGCTCTACAACGTCGAGCTGACCGTGGGCGCCGAGCGCATCGACCTGGGTGCCGTCGGGTTCCGCACCGTCGACGTCGACCGTGGTGAAGACGGCTTCGCCCTGCGGGTCAACGGCGTCGACGTCTTCGCTCGCGGCGCTGTGTGGGTGGGCCCCGACCCCGTTGGTCTGGCTCCCGACCCGGCGACCATCCGGGCCGACCTGGAGCGCTACGCAGCCACCGGCTTCAACCTGGTGCGCGTCGCCGGCACGGGCGTCTACGAAGACGAGGCCTTCTGGACAGCCTGTGATCAACTCGGGATCCTGGTGTGGTGCGAGGCCATGTTCGCCAACCTCGATGTTCCCGACACCCCCGAGCTCACCGAGTCGATCACCGAGGAGCTCACCCAGGTCCTCGTTCGCGCCGCCAACCACCCCGCCCTCGCCGTCGTCTGCGGGGGCAGTGAGGTCGAACAGCAGGCAGCCATGCTCGGGCTCGGTCCCGAAGCGTGGACTCCGGTGCTGCTGAGCGAGGTCATTCCCCACATCGTCGACTCCGTCGGGGCCCGTGTCCCCTTCGTGGCGTCGTCGCCCACCGGCGGGGACTACCCCTTCTCGCCGGGCGCGGGGGTGACCCACTACTTCGGGGTCGGCGCCTACCTCCGTCCCCTCCACGACGCCCGTCGGGCCGAGGTCCGCTTCGCATCGGAATGCCTGGCCGTGTCCGTCCCCCCCGAGGTTGCCACCGCTGAACGCATCCCCGCCGACGCCTGGAAGGCCGCTGTCCCCCGCGACACGGGCGCCAGCTGGGACTTCGAGGACGTTCGTGACCACTACGTCGCCGACCTGTTCGCGCTGTCACCGAGCCTCCTGCGCTACGCCCAACCGGAGCTGGCTCTCGACTTCGGCCGGGCGGCCACCGCCGAGATGATGACCGCCACCATCGGCGAGTGGCGCCGGGCCGCATCGCCGTGCGCCGGCGCCGTCGTCCTGGCCTGGCGCGACGTGCTCCCCGGCGCCGGCTGGGGCCTGCTC
>JALZAH010000520.1 GCA_030948425.1 Actinomycetota bacterium | reverse complement strand
CGACCGCTCTGACCTGGGTGCGCCGGCGCACGGCGAGGTCACGGGCCGAGCCGACCAGCGCAGCGTCGACCCGCTTGCGGGCCAACCGCCGGGCGGTGTCGTCGAAGTCATCGAGGAGGAGACGAACGTCGATCATGGGCAGAGGGGGTGGGGGAATGAGGCCGCTGCTCGGCGTCGGCCCCGGCGGGAGCCTACCGGGCGGAGGGTCAGTCGACGCCGAGGAGGTCGACGACGAACACCAGCGTCTCGCCGCCCTTGATGACCCCACCCGCACCCCGGTCGCCATAGCCCAGGTGCGGGGGGATGCTCAGGCGGCGACGGCCGCCGACCTTCATGCCCATCACGCCCTCTTCCCACCCGGCGATGACCTGGCGGGCACCGAGGCCGAAGCCGAACGCCTCGTTGCGGTCCCAAGAAGCGTCGAACTGGCGACCGGTCGACCACGCCACCCCCACGTAGTGGACCGAGACGGTGTGGCCGACTGTCGCCTCGGGGCCGTCGCCGAACTCGAGGTCCTCGATGACCAGATCGGCGGGGGGCTCGGCGTCGGGGATGGTGATGTCGGGTTTGGGCACGCTCCGGCTCAGCTCGTCGGCTCGATCGGCGGCGTGGCGGCCCGGCGAGCGGCGGCGGCCTGGGCCCCGGCCAGCTCCAAGCGCCGGCGAACGTGGTCGGCCACCGGTACGGAACCCATGACCACGACCACCAGTCCGAGAACCGACACGGCGACGGTGGTGGCCAGTCCGACCACCACCAGGCCGACACCGACGACCACCAGCAGCGGACCCGTCCAGGACCGCTGCGTCCGGTGGACAACGGAGCGCACCGCGGGCCTCAGGCGCTGCTTCACATGGAACCACAGCGAGGTTCCCAGAGCCGGGTCGTCAGCTATCGCCTGCGCTTCTATCCGGGCGAACGCCGCCTTCTCCTCCGCTGAGAGCGTCGCATCGTCACGAGTGCTCATGGCCAGATCCCCTGTTCGCTACTCGTCCGGCGTCACCGCCGGTGTCCGTGGGGCCGTCCAGACCCTCTTGGACCATTCTTTACCACAACACCACTATGGGCCAACCCCTGTTCGCGAAATCCGTCCTACCTTGGAGCATGCCTCGCTGGACAGCCACCGACATCTCGGATCAAACGGAGGCGGTGGCCGTCGTCACCGGGGCCAACAGCGGTCTCGGTCTCCACACCGCCGTGGCCCTGGCCGCCCACGGCGTCGAGGTCATCCTCGCCTGCCGCAGGCCCGAGCGGGCGGCCCCGGCGGCCGAGCGGGTGGCGACGGGGGCGACGGGGCCCGCCCCGGTGATCGTCCCCCTCGACCTGGCCGACCTGGGCTCGATCGACACCTTCGCCAAGGAGTTGGCCGGACGGGTCGACCACATCGACATGTTGATCAACAACGCCGGCGTCATGGCCATCCCCCGGATGCTCACCGCTGACGGCTTCGAGATGCAGCTGGGCACCAACCACCTCGGTCACTTCGCGCTGACCCTGCGTCTGTGGCCCCTGCTGGTCGCCCGCCCCCCGGCCCGGGTGGTCACGCTCAGCAGCGGCATGGCGGCCACCGGCCGGATCCGCTTCGACGACCTCCAAGGTGAGCACGGCTATCACCCGTGGGGAGCGTACGGCCAGGCCAAGCTGGCCAACCTGCTGTTCGCCTTCGAGCTGGACCGCATCGTCCGCCGCCGCGGCGACGACGTGGTCAGCGTGGCCGCCCACCCCGGGTTCGCGTCCACCGAGCTGATCAACAACGGGCCCATGGCCACCTCCACGTTGACCGACCGGACGTTCCTCACGGTGGCCAAGACCCTCGTCGCCCAGTCTGCCGAGGCCGGCGCCGCGCCGTCGCTGTACGCGGCCACCGCCGCCGGGGTGGAGGGCGGGCAGTACTTCGGGCCGCGGGGGCCGCTTCACCTGCGGGGGCTGCCCGGGCGGGTTCGCCCGCCGCGGGCGGCAACCAGTGAGGACAGCGCCCGGCGCCTGTGGGAGATCTCCGAGGAGCTGACCGGCGTGGCCCTCGACGACTAACGAGCCGAGAGCCAACCCTTGCCCTGGGCCAGGCGCACGGCGTCCACCCGGTTGCGAGCGGCCAGCTTGCCGATGACCACCGACAGGTGGTTGCGCACCGTGCCCGGCGACAGGTTCAAGGCCCGGGCCATGTCGGCCACGGTCGCCTCGTCGCGTGCCGCCTCGAGCACCTCCAGCTCCCGGGGGGTCAACGGGTTGGCCCCATCGGAGAGGGCGGCGGCGGCCAGAGCCGGGTCGACCACCAGCTCACCGTTGAGGGTCCGGCGGATGGCGGCCGCCAACTCGGCCGCCGGGGCGTCCTTGAGCAGGAACCCGGCCGCCCCCTTCTCCATGGCGATGCGCAGGAACCCGGGCCGCCCGAAGGTGGTCAGGATCACCACCTTGACCTCGGGCAGCTCCTGGGCCAGGCGGCCGGCGGCGCTCAGCCCGTCGCCGCCGGGCATCTCGATGTCGAGGAGGGCCACGTCGACTGCACCTTGGCGGGCGGCGCCGACCACCGCGTCGCCTCCCGACACCTGGGCCACCACCTCGATGTCGGGCTCCAGGTCGAGCAGGGCGGCCAGGGCCTGGCGAACCATGGCCTGGTCCTCGGCGATCAGGACCCTGATCACCCGGCGTCGCGCCCCCGGGCGGCGGACAGCGTCAGCCCCGGTGACGGCTGGTGGGCGAGGACGAGGTCATTGCCCACCGGCACCCCCATCACCAAGCGGTAGCCCCCGTCCTCTCCGGGCCCGGCCGTCAACGTCCCGGCGACGACAACGGCCCGCTCGCTCAGTCCCCGCAGCCCGTTGCCTATCTCCGAGCCGTCCCCGCCGGTCCCGTCGTCGACGATGCTCATGGTGGCCGTCGTGTCGTCGACATGCAAGGTGAGGGTGCAGGCATCGGCGTGGCTGTGGCGGATCACGTTGGTCACCCCCTCCCGGATGGTCCAGGCCAGGACGGCCTCGACCGACTCGGCCAGGGCGACGTCGGTGTCGACCTCCTCGCTCCAGGTGATGTGGGCGGCGGCCAGCGCCGTGCGGGCCCCGGCCAGCTCCACAGCCACCGTCGAGCGGCGATACCCGCTGACCGCCTCGCGAACCTCGCGAAGCGCCCGGCGAGCGACCTGCTCGATCTCCCCCACCTCGGTGCCGGCCCGGCCGGCGTCGACCGACAGCAGGCGACCGGCCAGCTCGCTCTTCAAGGCGATGACCGACAGGCTGTGGCCGAGCAGGTCGTGGAGGTCCCGGGCGAAGCGCAGACGTTCCTCCGAAACCGCCACCCGGGCCTTCTCCTCCTGAGCGGCCTCCAGGGCGGCGTTGGCCTCGATCAGCCGGCCGAAGCCCAACCAGCCGGCCCCGGTGCCCAGCACCACGCCGATGGGGATGATCAGATCCGACCCGCCCAGGCCGCCGGCCAGGGCAGCGAGCCCGGTCAGCACCCCCAGGCCCAGGACCAGGCGATACTGCACCGACCGGGGCCACAGACGCATGGCCGGCAGCAGGGCGTACACGAACGAATAGGCCCAGTAGCCGCTGCCGTCGTAGGCCACCAGGAGCAACGGGGTGACGACCATGACGGCGACGACGGCGACGTCGTGGCGTCGGCTCCAGTGCTCGCGCACCTGGTAGGCCACAGCCGAGGAGTACACGAACACGGCACTGAAGGCGATGACCACGGCCGTGACCACCACATCGTGGGTCATCGACCGGCCTGGGTGATCCCACATGGCCAGCAACGGGAGGAGCAGGAAGGCCAGCCAGACGCACGGCAACAGGCGGTTGGCCAGCGAGTCGCGCCGGGCGAAGAGTGCAGGGCTGCGAAGCGCAGCCCCACTGGTGGCGTCGCTCCCCGTTCCATCGGCCATGGACACATGGTACGGGGCACTCCACCGGCAAGGAAGTGGTGCCTGTCCCAAGCCCACGGGTGCGCTTTGTCACGGGTGGGTCCTCCCTGACGCCCGGGGCCCTATCGTGGACCCATGGTCCCCACCCCCCCTGTCGGCGGCACGCCCTTGCACGACTCGTACGGTTCGCACGTGCACAACACCTTGGCCATCGACATCGGCGGAACCGGCCTCAAGGCGTCGGTGGTCGACGATTCCGGCCGCATGGAACACGAGCGGGTGCGTCTCGACACCCCCTATCCTCTCTCCCCCGACAAGCTCGTCACCATCCTCACCGACCTGGTGAGGGGACTACCGCCCTATGACCGGATCTCCGTCGGCTTCCCGGGCATGGTGCGCGCCGGGCGGATCCTCTCGGCTCCCCACTTCATCTCCCCCGAAGGCCCCGAGGGCAAGCCCACCGCCAAGCTGACCAAGGCCTGGGGCGGCTACAACCTGCAGGTGGCCATCAGCGCGGCGATGGGCAAGCCCACCAAGGTGGCCAACGACGCCGACATCCAGGGATCTGCGGTCGTTGCCGGCCACGGCCTGGAGGTGGTGGTGACGCTCGGCACCGGGATCGGCACGGCGCTGTTCTACAAGGGCGTCCTGCTCCCCCACCTGGAGCTCGCCCACCACCCCCTGCGCAAGAAGGAGACCTACAACGAGGCGCTCGGCGACGACGCCCGCCAGGCGCTGGGGCCCAAGAAGTGGAACAAGCGGGTGGCGGAGATGATCGACACGTTGCGGGCCCTCACCTTCTTCGACCACTGCTACCTGGGCGGGGGCAATGCCACCAAGGTCGACTTTGCTCTCCCCTCCGACGTCACCGTGGTCGACAACGACGCCGGCATCCTCGGCGGCATCAAGCTGTGGCACCGCACGCCCTGAGCTACCTCAGGCGGTGCGGTACTGATAGACGGTGGTGACCTCGTCGCAGGGGGCCGGGGGAACGACCTCGACCCTGAGCACGGCGGTGCCCGGGTCGTAGTCGATCCCCTCCGTCTCGAAGGTCCCGGCGCAGGTGCTCTGCTGGGGCAGCGCTCCGAGATCACTCACGTGAGCCGTGGTGGGCCGACCGTTGAGTCCCCCGGTCAGATCCACCTCGAGGAGCTGGCGATCGGTGGGCCACAGCGCCGTGCCCGGGTCGTTGGTGGCGCACAACAGGCGGGTGGCCGCCACGAAGTCACATCCCTGGACGTCGGAGACCCGGTGGTCGAGGAGGATGTCGCCCACCCGCGCCAGGCTCCCATCGGCGCCCGACCGGGCCGGGTTGACACCGGGCATCGGCAAGACCAGCAGCCGGTCCATGACACCGAACTCCCCCGACACCATCCACTGCCCGTCGGGGGAGACGGCCACGAAGGAGTTGTTGAGCAACTCGCCGGGGTCCAGAGGATGGGTGTAGGAGTGGCGGGTCCCGCCGGGGGAGGTGACCACGAACAGCTTGGCCGTGGCCCCCGGCAGGCCCTGGAAGGCGTCGACGATGTTGCCGTGCCAACTGTCGGGGTCACCGACGTGTGCCCAGCCCTGGGCCCCCACCGCCTGGGGGATGGTGAGCACGCCTCGGTAGACGACCGACGGCGGGGAGTCGGTGGTGGTCACCCCCTGGTCGGAGACGAGTCCGGGCCGGGCCTCGTGGCCGATCAGGTGCCAGGGACCGAGCTGCGACGTTGTCGCTGCGCCGGGTGCCTGCAGCGGCGCGGTGGTGGCCGGGGGGACTGGGGCGGCCGAGGTCGCACTGGTCGCCCGGGGGGTCGTTCCGCAACCGGTGAGGCCCAGAGCGACGAGCACGGCCACGACGAGCACAGCCACGACGAGCACCGACACCGGAGCGCGACGGGACCGAGGAGGGTCAGGCAAGCACGTCGCGGGTGGTGAAGCGAGCCCAGGCGGCGCTGGCGAACACGGCGATGTAGCCGGCCTGGAGGAGCAGATCGCGGACGATGTTGTGCCACGACACCGGGGAGCGGAGCACGTCGCCGAAAGCGAACCAGTTGTGGGTGAACAGCCACGGGTGGATGGCGTGGACCTGGGGGACGGAGTCGAGCACGCTGGAGAGGACGGCCACGCCGACGGTGCCGGCCATGGCCCCAACGGGGACGTCGGTCAGGGTGGAGATGAACATCCCGATGGAGGCCAGGCCGAGGAGTGAGGCGCCGACGATGACGGCGGCCAGGAGCGCCCTGCCGATCCCGTCGCCGATGGAGAAGCTGGTCCCCGACAGGCCGATCACGTTACCGATGGGGAACAGGATGGACCCGGCGATCAGCCCACCGATGGCCACGAAGAGGGCACCGACGACACAGAAGGCGGCGACCGTGGCCCCCTTGACGGCCAGGAGGCGACCCCGCCCCGACGGACGGGTCAGCACGTAGCGCAGGGTGCCGAGGCTGGCCTCGCCGGCGATGGTGTCGCCGGCCACGACGGCCACGGTGAGCGGCAGGAAGAACGGCAGGGCGACGGTGAGGCCGGCCAGGGCGGCGAACACCCCGTTGTGCGACACCCGGTCCAAGAACGCCGGTCCCCGCCCCGAGTTCGGACCGCCGGAGATGGCGATGGCCAAGGAGAGGAGCATGGGCAGCACCAGGAGCACCCCGAGCAGGACCAGGGTCCGGGTCCGGCGAAACAGCTGCACCAACTCAGCGCTCAACATCGAAACCCTCCCCGGTCAGAGCGACGAAGAGGTCTTCGAGGCTCGGTCGCTCGACCGACAGACCCCGGACCCCGATGCCGGCGGAGACCAGCGCCCGGTTGCACTCCTCGGGTGCCTGGCCGCTCAGGCCGCCGGTCAGCACCCCGTCGGCGCCGGCCACGTCGCTCAGGCCGAGACCCCGCAACACGGTGGCGGCATCATCGGAGCGGTCGACCTCGACTCGCAGTCGGGCGGCGCCGGCGGAGCGCAGGTCACCGAGGGTCCCCTGGGTGAGCAACTTGCCGTTCGCCATCACCGCGGCGTGGGTGCAGATCTGCTCCACCTCGCTCAACAGGTGGCTGGAGAGGAACACCGTGGCTCCCTCCTGGGCGATGTCGCGGACGAGGTGGCGGATCTCGCGAGTTCCCTGGGGATCCATGCCGTTGGTCGGCTCATCGAGGATCAACAGGTCCCGGGGGCGAAGCAGGGCCGCGGCCAGGCCCAGGCGCTGGCGCATCCCCAGGGAGTAGGCCCGGTACTTCTTGTTGGCCGCGGCGGTCAGACCCACCCGGGTGAGGGCGTCGCCGATGCGATCCTTGCGGGTCGACGCCCTTCCGTCGGGTCCGGCAGCGTCGAGGCGGGCCAGATTGGCCCGACCCGACAGCCACGGATAGAAGGCCGGCCCCTCGATGAGCGCCCCGACACGGGCCAGGGCGTGGGCGGACGCTGCGGGCATCTGCGCGCCCAGCAGCTCCCATGTCCCCGCACTGGGACTGATCAGGCCCAGGAGCATGCGGATGGTCGTCGTCTTCCCCGAGCCGTTGGGTCCGAGGAAGCCGAAGACCGAACCGGTGGGCACCGACAGGTCGACGGCATCCACCGCAGCCATGTCACCGAAGCGCTTGGTCAGGCCGTGGGTGGCAATCGCCGTGCCCTCGGCCGGTCCGGGCTGGGTGAGGGTGGTGGTGGCCCCCGAGGGGCTCGGCCCCTCGGAGGCGTCGCTCAACCGCCGGCGGCCGCCTCGAGGGCGCCCGGGGTGACGAAGCCGGCGACGACCCTGCCATCAGGGAACACCAAGGCGTTGACCACGTTGGTGCTGAGCAGTCGAGCGGAGCTGTTGGGGACCGGGGCGGTCAGCGAGCTCAGCTCCTTGGCCGACTTGCCCAGGTTGACATGGGGGAACGTGACGACCTGGGCCCAGGGGGCGCCGGTCACCGTGGGCTTCGAGCCCTGGGGGTGGCCGTTGCGGGCGTGGTCACCGGTGCCACTCCCGTTGATCGTCTCGGTCTTGGTCGTCGTGCCTGTCGGGGCGGCGAAGTTGGATGCGGCCGGGGCGGCAGTGGTGAAGGTGTTCCCGGTTGTGTTGGTGAATGCCACCATCAGTGCCGGGGTTGCCCCCCTGGCGTTGACGGTCACGCACAGGACCATGCCCGTGGTCGAGTCGACCGACATGGTCACACCCGACACTGTCGAAGCGGCGGCAGCCGGCGTCCCCGCCCTGGGGGCCAGGGTCAGCTGATACGTGGCCCGGCCGACAACAAAGACCGGGGAGTCGACCTTCACCGTGGTCGACGGGTCGATGTGGGTCAGGAACCTCTGGGCGACCTGCTCGGGGGTCATCGGCACCTGGCCGTTGGGGGTGTCGGCCCCACCCTTGGCGGCGTCGGTGCCATGGGCGCCGGCGCTGCTGGCGGCGTCCTTGGCTCCGGGCACCAGGTGCGTCACCGTCTGGCTGTCACTGCTGTAGAGGTAGGCGTCCTTGCCGTTGTGGACGAAGTCGGTCTCGGCCAACGACGACGGGAGCTGCAGGCGCTGTTGGTCGGCGCCGTTGTCCCACACGTTGATGTCGTGGGTGCCGGACAGCAGCGTGGTGGGATCGAAGCCGGCGGCGCTCTTGGTGGACTGGCTGTCGCCGCCGCTCACCGAGCTCAGGGCGGGGAGCCCAAGGTTGGCGGTCATCTCCACGGTGCCGGAGAACGCCTTGATGTTCGGATGGCTGGCCTTGGCCAGCACCTGGGCGGCGCTGAGCGTGGGCAGGTTGGGGGTGTCGGCGCTGGCTGTCACGCTCGGGATCCAAGAACCCAGGGCGATGGCTCCCGCTACGGCTACCGGTGCGGCCCAACGGGTGGCCCGGCGATTGAGGGGTGATCGCATGGCTCCCAAGCTACGCCCTTGACGGGGACAAGTGACAGCCAACCACCCGCTGGAGGGGGCGCCCTCGGAAAGATCCCCCCACGGTCGCACGCCCGGTGGCCTGGTCCTACTCCCTGGGTCGTACGCCGCCCCCTTTGCGTAGGTTGCTCGGGGCGCCCTGAGCGACTCGGAGCCAGGGTGGCGGCGACTCGGAGCCAGGGCGTCGGCGTGCCCGTCATCCTCCAGGGAAGGGCCTGCCCGAGCCGGTGTCGGCCTCGCTTCCGTCTGGGTT
>JALZAH010000518.1 GCA_030948425.1 Actinomycetota bacterium | reverse complement strand
ACACCGCTATCCACCAGTTCCTGGTGTCGCACCATGGTCTGCCATCGGCGTCCGCCCAGGCCGCATCTCGGGGAGTCGAGGAGGTGGGAGCCGGCGCCTACTGGCAGGGCTTCTCGGCATCAATTCGCAACGAGTACGTGTCAGCGTTGGCCGATCGGGCCCTCATAGAACCTCGGCCCACGTCCACCACCGACGAGCGCACCGCCTTCGCCAGCCACCAGGCCAACTTCTTCTCCCAGGTCTGCACCCGCCAGATCACCGTCAGCCTCCCCGGCGCCCATGGTCGTGTCGACTTCGCGGCCAGCCAGGCCAGGGCCAACCGGATCGAAGCCGAGATCAACGGCCCCACGCAGGCGGCCGAGACCAAGGTGGGGGCGGTCACCTGCTACAGCCAGGCCCAGCTCGAAGATCAGAGCCAGGCTATGTTCAACGAGGTCCTCGGCCTGGGTCCCGGTCAGGCGGCGCCACCGCAGCGGACCGTCTACGGCTACAACGTCCTGTCCGTCGACAGCCGGGTGCTGCAGAGCTTCACCCCCGGTACGGCCGCCGTGTTGGCCTTCGCTCTCAACCCGGGCAACCAGAATGGCTACACCCCGGCGCTGGTCCGGGTCCTTCAGGATGCCAAGGTCAAGGTCAACCCGGCGTTCGGGACATGGAACCTGGGGCAGTTGGCGGTGGAGGCGTCGACCACGCCAAGCGAGATCGCCAACAAGCTGCAGGGCAGCGGCACCCAGGCCCCCGGTCCGGGCTGAGCCAGACTCGGCTGGCGCGCCATGGGATCGAGCCCGGACACGGACGATGACAGGCCGGGGGACAGCCTTGCCGGGTGATCGGGTAGTGGCCCGCCCGGGTGCGACGAGGGTCAGAGCGAAAATCCTGGTCGTCGGTCTCGGTCCGGGCGACCCCGGTCTGATCGGGGTGGAGACCCGCCGGATCCTCGAGCGGGTCGACCTTCGATTCGTGCGCACCCGGCGCCACCCGAACGCCTCCCAGGTCGGTGAAGCTCGCAGCTTCGACGACGTCTACGAGCGGGCCGGCACCGTCGACGCCGTCTACCCGGCAATCGTCGAGACCCTGGTGCAGGCGGCCGGCGCAGCCCCCGACGAGTTGATCGTCTACGCCGTACCCGGCTCACCTCTGGTGGCCGAACGGACCGTTGAGCTGTTGCGCCTCGACCCTCGGGTCACCGTCGAGGTCATCCCCGCTCTGTCGTTCATGGACCTGGCCTGGGACCGCCTGGGGGTGGACCCGTTTGCCGGCGGGGTCCGCCTGATCGACGGTCATCGCTTCGCCACCGAGGCGGCTGGGTCCGCCGGCCCCCTGTTGGTCTCGCAATGCGACTCGCGCCAGGTGCTCTCCGAGATCAAGCTGGCTGTCGACAACGGCCCCGAGGTGGTCGTCCTGGCTCGCCTGGGATTGCCGGACGAGGCCATCACCACCCTGGCGTGGGCGGACCTCGACCGCGAGGTCGCCGCCGACCACCTCACCTGCTTGTGGATC
The DNA here is from genome assembly GCA_030948425.1 of Actinomycetota bacterium. Taxonomy (GTDB): domain Bacteria; phylum Actinomycetota; class Acidimicrobiia; order Acidimicrobiales; family Palsa-688; genus JALZAH01. The sequence goes on along the minus strand of JALZAH010000518.1, from coordinate 2,075 downwards.
CCGCACCTGGCCGATCCGGTGGCGGCTGAGGTCATCCGTTTCGAGGACCTGGTGCGCACCCTGCGCGTCGCCTGTCCCTGGGATCGCCAGCAGACCCACGCCAGCCTGACCAGCCACCTCCTCGAGGAGTCCTACGAGGTCGTTGAGGCCATCGACGAGTTGGCGGCAGCCACGAGCGGAGGGGAGGGCGAGGCCGCCGCCTACCAGCACCTCGAGGAGGAGCTCGGAGACCTGTTCTTCCAGGTCATGTTCCATGCCGTGATCGCCGCCGAGGCGGGCCGGTTCACTGTGAGCGATGTGGCGCGCGGCATCAACGACAAGCTGGTCCGTCGCCATCCCCACGTGTTCTCCCCGGCGGGCAGCGCCACCTCGGACCTCGCTGCCTCGGACCCGGTCGCCTCGGACCCGGTCGCATCGCAGACGGTCGCCTCGGATACGGCCGTAGTGGTCGCTGACTGGGAGCACGCCAAGAAGCAGGAGAAGGGCCGGAGCAGCATCATGGACGGCATCCCCCCGGGCCTGCCGACGCTGCTCACGGCTGCCAAGGTGAGCCGCAAGGCGGCGTCGGTCGGCTTCGACTGGGACGACGTGGACGGGGTGTGGAACAAGGTCACCGAGGAGATCGCCGAGCTTCGAGCTGCAATCGACGGCACCAACCAAGACGTCGGGGTCACCGGGTCGACGACCGGCCCGGCGGCCGACGAGCTCGGCGACGTGTTGTTCACGGTCGTCAACCTGGCCCGCCACCTCGACGTTGACGCCGAGGGCGCGCTGCGGGCCGCCACCGCCAAGTTCCGGCGCCGCTTCGCAGCGATGGAGCTGACTGCCGAATCGACCGGCTCGGACCTGGCGGGGCTGGGCGCCGCCGCATGGGACCGGCTTTGGGCACGAGCGAAGGAGATGGTCGATCCGGATGCTCCATCGGCACGGTGACGATGGACTACCGTCTTCAACACCAGTCACACCAGCCACAGGCTTCCGGCGGGTGACCTCACTCCACCCGAGCACCCGCAGCACCGCAGCACCGAGCACCGACATCGACCATCTCAGGAGCCAGCACGGATGAGTGCCATCGACCACCTGATCGGGCGTGAGATCCTCGACTCCCGTGGGCATCCGACCGTCGAGGTCGAGGTGCTCCTGGCGTCGGGGGCGAGGGGCCGGGCGGCGGTTCCCTCCGGCGCATCAACGGGAAGCTTCGAGGCTGTCGAGCGACGCGATGGCGAGGCCCGGCGCTACGGGGGCAGAGGGGTCCTCGGCGCTGTCAGTGCGGTCAACGGTGAGCTGGCCGGTGCTCTCGACGGCTTCGAGGCCCTCGACCAGCGAGGTATGGACCAGCTCCTCTGCGACACCGACGGGACCGACAACAAGAACCGGCTGGGGGCCAACGCCATCCTGGGTGTCTCCCTGGCCGTGGCCAAGGCGGCGGCCGACGAGGTCGGCCTGCCCCTCTACCGCTACGTCGGCGGAGTCGACGCCCACCGGCTGCCCGTCCCGATGATGAACGTCATCAATGGCGGTGTGCACGCCGACAACAATGTCGACCTCCAGGAGTTCATGATCGTGCCCGTCGGGGCCGCTTCGTTCGCCGAGGCTCTCCGGTGGGGAGCGGAGACCTATCACGCCCTGCGCAGGGTGCTCCACGAGCGGAACCTGTCGACCGCCGTCGGCGACGAGGGCGGCTTCGCCCCCGACCTCGGATCCAACGAGGAGGCATTGGCCATCCTGGTCGAGTCCATCGAGCGCAGCGGACGTGCCCCGGGCACCGACATCGCCCTGGCCCTAGACGCTGCGTCCAGCGAGCTCTACGACGAGGGTACCTACAGGTTGGCCGGGGAGGGTCGGTCGCTCGAGGCCCCGGACCTCGTCGAATACCTGGCCGACCTGTGTCGGCGCTACCCCATCGTGTCCCTCGAGGATGGTATGGCCGAGGAGGACTGGGCGGGCTGGCGAACGCTGACCGATCGGTTGGGCAACCGTCTGCAGCTCGTCGGCGACGACCTGTTCGTGACCAACACCGATCGCCTGCGCCGCGGCATCGACAGCGGCGTCGCCAACTCAATCCTCATCAAGGT
>JALZAH010000192.1 GCA_030948425.1 Actinomycetota bacterium | reverse complement strand
TTCCACGCCACCCACCCCTGGGTGGCGACGGCTCGGGCCAGGCCATGCATGAGGCGCTTGGTGTAGGCGGCCCGCCAGTAACCACCATGGATGAGCACCACCACAGGACGTTCGGCGGCGCTGGTGTCGGGCCACCACAGCTCGCCGACCTGGCCTCGCTGCCGGCCGTAGCGCACCCGCTGACGCTGTATCCCGCCCGCGGCCGCGTCAGGCCTCGATGGTGCTGGGGCGCCGACGACGCCCGAGACCCATGAGCAGCCAGGATCCGGCCGGAAGGGCGATGGCCACGGCGACCAGGACGAGCGTCTGGACCACAGCTCGGCGCGGCAGCGCCCCGCCGACCACGTCCACGGGGGTGACGAGGGTGATCGTGACCCCGGTGACGCCCATTCCGGCGGCTTCGAAGTGGTGCCTGCCCGGCGTCGCGTCGGTGGGCACGGCGACCGTGGCGGAGAAGTCACCAAGGGCGTTGGCCGTCGTGCGCCCGACCAGGTAGGGCGTGGAGTGGAAGGTGATGGTGATAGGTGCATCCGCTTCGAACCCGGACCCCTTGAGGGTGACGAGGTCGCCTCGGCGCACCTGCCGGGTGCCAGCCCGGGTGGGCGGCGACGGCGCCCCGGCGACGTCGGATCCGCGCCCCGGGGGCCGCTGGTTGGTGCCCGCCCCTGCTGAGCGGCCGGTCGCTGTGGTGGGCGTCGATGTCGACCCGGACGTGGTTCGCGGACTGCCCGAGGCCGGGGTCGCCGTGGACGCCCCGGGCATCGCCGGAGCCCTGGCGGTGAGGACCTCTGTGTCACCGACCACAGCTCCGCCGCCGGTCATCCCGCCGAAGAGGATCAGCTGGTGGGCGGCAGCGTCATAGGCGGCGGCCGACCCCTGACGGGCTGTGGGGTAGGCGGTGGGGGCGAGCTGGGCCCAGGACTGCCCGTTCCACAGCCAGGTGTCGTTGGCGGGACCCGTGCTTCCGGCCCCACCGAAGGCGACAAGTCCGCCGAGGTCGCTGTCGGCGACGAGGGTGGCATCTTGGCGGGGTGGGGGGCTGACAGCCGGTGCCGTCGGCGTCCAGGAGCCGGCACCCCAGGCCCAGGTGTCGGCCAGCATGCCGGCCGCCGGGTTGGTCCCGTCCGGGCTGGACGATCCGCCGAAGAGGACGGTCTGGTGGTGGGCGCCGTCCCAGGCCACGGCGGCGTCGGTCCGAGCCGGGGGACCGCCGACTGCCTGCTGGGCCCAGGTGGAACCGGTCCAGACCCACGTGTCACCGAGCGGGACCAGCGGGGTGACGTCGGCTAACACGGTGGTGGACGGTCCTGACGTCGCCCTCGTGGTCCGCCCGGGCGGCGCCGCAGCGCTGCTCGCATTGACCGATCCGTCGGGGGCTGCCCCCCCGGGGGAACCGCTGCCACCGAAGAGCACCAGCTGATCGTTGGCATCGAAGCCGAGGCTGGCCCCTTCCCTGGCCGGGGGGCTCGTCCCCGGGCTCGGGGACTGGACGACCCAGCTAGCACCGTTCCACGCCCATGTGTCATTGAGCAACCGATCGTCGATACCCTGGCCGGCGAAGAGGATCAGCTGATGCAGTGAGGGATCGAAGGCCATGGAGGCCAACTTGCGAGCCGGAACCGCCGACGCGTACTCGGCCCACGTCGAACCATTCCATACCCAGGTGTCGGAGGACAAGGTCCCGTCCGACCGCTGACCTCCGAACAGAACGACGGTACCGTTGTCGCTGTCGTAGGCCATCGACGCGTAGGCCAGCGGTGGGGGGCTCAGCGGTGGTGACAGGGTCGTCCACGTAAGCGTCGATGACGCCGCCGCCCTCGCGGGGGCCGAAGCGCAGGTCAGCCACCCGCCCGCCACGGCGACGACGACAGCAACAACGCCGAGGGCCCGGCGCCAGCGCTGGAACGGGGAGGGTGTCATGGGTAGGAAGGAGGGTGACGCCGCCACGGCGCCGACATCGCTGATCCGGACAGTAGCTGGTGGAAATCGCCAAGGGAACGGGCACGTGCCGCACCACGAGCCAGCCGGCGGGTCTCGATCGGACCGGTGTGCTCAGAGAAAAGGGTCGATGGCCAGGTTCGTCCGTTCGATCCACGCCCTCAGGGCCTCGGGGGGGAGGGGAGCGCTGACGAAGAAACCCTGAGCCTCGTCACACCCCAGGGCGGCCAGCTTCGTCCAGGTAGCCCGGTCCTCGACGCCCTCGGCAACCACCCGCAGCCCGAGGTTGCGAGCCAGATCGACCGTCGAGCGCACGATGGCCGCATCGCTGTCATCGTTGAGCAGTCCGGAGACGAACGAGCGATCGATCTTCATCTCCGACACGGGCAGGCGCTTGAGATAGGACAACGACGAGTACCCGGTCCCGAAGTCGTCGACGGAGATGCAAACCCCGAGGGCGTCCAGGCGCCCGAGGATGCCGATGGTGCGGCCCGGGTCGGCCATCACGCTGCTCTCGGTGATCTCCAGGGTCAGGTCGGCGGCGTCCATGCCGTGGGCGCCGAGCACGGCCGCCACCTGATCCGGAAGATTGACGTCGAGCACGGAGCGGACGGAGATGTTGACCGCCATCTTGACGGCAAAACCCCGGTCATGCAGACGGTGCTGTTCGTCGATCGCCGCGTCGAGCACCTTCAGGGTCAAGGGTCGGATGAGGCCCACATGCTCGGCCAGCGGGATGAAGACATCCGGGCTCAGCAGGCCGAAGGTGCGGTGCTGCCAGCGCACCAGGGCCTCGACCCCGACGACCCGACCGGTGCGCAGCTCCGCCTTGGGCTGGTAGTGGACCTCGAGCTCGTCGGCTTCGATGGCCCGACGCAGCTCGCCGGCCAGGGCCAGCCGCCGGGGGCTGTAATGGTCCCGCTCGGGGGTGTAGAGCTCCCAGCCACTGTGTGCCGTCTTGGCCATGTACATGGCCACGTCCGCCTGTTGGAGCAACTTGGCGTTGTCGCCGTCGGCGCTTGCCGTGGCGGCCACACCGATGCTGCCGGTGATCTCCAGCTGGAGCTCACCGACCTGGAACGGCTGCTCCAGGGCGGCCAGGAGCAGCACAGCGGCTTGGGCGGCGTCGCCCCCCCCGGTGTTCGGCAGCAGGACGCCGAACTCATCGCCTCCGAGGCGGGCCACGACGCCCCTGTGGCCGAGCTCCTCCGACATCCGCTCCCCAACGCTGCGCAACAGCAGGTCGCCATGGTGGTGGCCCAGGGTGTCATTGATCTCTTTGAAACGATCCAGATCGATGAGGAGCACGGCCAGAGGGCCGGCCGTCTCGTCGACGAACTCGTTGAAGCGGTATCGGTTCGGTAGGCCGGTGAGGGGATCGTGTCGAGCGTCGAAGCGGACCTGGTCGAGCAACCGGGTGTGTTCCAAGGACACGGCGGCGTGGTTGGCCAAGGTCTCGACCAGCTTGAGGTCCTCCAAGGTGAAGGGCCGGTCGGCCATGGGGTCGGCCACGGTCAGGACCCCGATGAGGGCGCCGTCGACCAACAGGGGCGTGATCATCGCACTGGTCCGCCCTTCCGATGTCAGCTGCGCCTGGATCTCGGTCGGGGCCTGCTCGCCGAGCACCGGACCGGCCTCCACGGCGGCCACCAGCGTCTCGGCGTTGGCCACGTCGCGAGTAACCGGCTTATCGGAGTTCGGCCCGAGTGTCGTGCGCCGCCATCCCCGGGGACCCAGAGCGGCAAACTCCGCCACGTCGACGTCGAGGAGCGAACGGAACTGTCGGAGGACGGCGGTAACCACGTCGGCCTGGCCGCTCGAACGTTCGATCTGGCGGGTGAAGCTGTACAGCAGCTCCAGGCGATGGTAGGTCTGGCGGAACTTGACGGCCGACGTGAACACGGTGCGAGCGGCGAGCGACGGGGCGATCACCGCGACCAGAGCGACGGGGCCGACATGGCGATACAGGTCGCCGAGGAGCAGACCGACGACGCCGAAGAGGAAGTCGTTGATCTCCGACATGCGCATGTCGGTCCACAATGAGCGCAGGGAGGTTCCCAGGCGGAAGACGGAGGCGGTTACGACGAGCCCGAAGTTGACTGCGGTGTAGCTGAGCACGGTCGCCCCATAGGTCACCACCGGAGGGACCCCGGCCCCCGACAGGGCGCCGAAGACGGTGGCGGCCGTGCCCGCGGCCAGCGCCATCTGGCCCAGGTTGAACAAGATGGGCCCGTAGCGCCGGGATCGGAATGCACGGACCACCAGGCTCCCCGCACCTCCGATGATCAGGGTACCGAGGACCACCCCCGGGCCACGCAGCACCGAGACGGCGGCCATGACCAGGATGAGCTGTGGGCTGAGGGTGACCCGAGAGGGCAGCAGCAGGGACAGGTTCTCGCTGGCCATGACCAGCGCAGCGAACAGCCCAACGATCCACCAGTTCGGGAAGCGTCCGGCCCCGGTCTGCTGCACAGCGAAGGCCAACCAGATTGCGGTCGCGGCAAAGACAGCTGCGGTGAGAAGGTAAAATCGGCCAAGTCGTGGCGTCTTGGTTTGCACGTCGTGGTCTCCACCCCGTGGAGCCAGGCGAGTTTCTGGCTAGGTCAGCAATATAACCCCAGGTCGCCTTTTTCGCCAAGTTGCGCACTCAGCGCAGAGCTGCTTGAG
>JALZAH010000435.1 GCA_030948425.1 Actinomycetota bacterium | reverse complement strand
CAGCTCACGCCGTCGGTGGAGCTGCTCATCACGAGGTCGTTGGCCGTACAGCCGCCCCGGAACCGGCAGTCCGACCAGGCCACGAACACGCGCCCGTCGCCATCGATCTCCGCAGTCGGGAGGGGCTCGCTGCGGAGGGCTCCGGCCTCGGGATGGAACGAGACGGGCGAGACCGTGGTGGTGGTCGTCCAGGAGGTGCCGCCGTCGAGCGACCGGTAGGCGCCGACCGCCGCCTCGGTGGGACCGAGGAAGGCGACGACCACCGTGCCACCCGGCTGCACCAGCGGCTGGCCTCCGAAGCCGAAGGCGTTGTCGGCCGTCGTCTTCAGCGGGCCCCACGTGAGCCCTCCGTCGGCGGAGGCGGTGTTGAGCATCCGGTCACCCACGGCGTTGTCGTCGAAGGTGACGTAACAGTTGCCGTAGTAGGGGCTGGCCGGGTGGGTGTCGCAGACGGCCCATTCCTTGTCGTAGCTGCCGGAGGGAGTCGAGGCGACCACGACCGGCGCCGACCAGATGATCCCGTCGGCCGAACGGCTCACCGTGACTCCCGCCCCCCGACTGCCCATCATGGCCAGCCCGGAGATCACCCACATGCCGTGACGGCGGTCGAAGGCGACGGAGGGGTCGCTGACCCTGCTGTAGGTCCCCGCCGGGGTGGAGTTGACGGTCAGGCTGGGCAGGAAGCCCTGGGACCACGTGGCGCCGCCGTCGGTGGACGTCGCCCACCCGATGTCGGAGCTGCCGCCGTCGGTGAACCGCCCCGACTGGAAGGCCGACACGATCGTGTTCCCGTCGGCGAGGGTGTCGGGCTCGACCTGGGTCTGATGCTGGCTGGTGGGGTTGATGAAGGGATCCGAGCTGATCTGGGTGACCGCCGGTGGTGGCGGAGGAGGCGGCGGTGACGCGGTGACGGTGAAGGCGTTCGAGCCGTAGGTGAGGTAGGTGCCCGACGGCGTCGAGCAGCGGGCCGAGACCACGTAGGCACCGGCGGGGGTGCCGACGGGCACGGTGATCTGGAGCGACCACCGTCCCGGCCGGTTGACCGATGTGGTGGCGGTGGCGACGACCTGGCCCCCCGTCTGGGACAGGGTCACCGTGGCGGTGGAGGACTGGCTGCCCGCCGGCCGAGGACACGCGGTCTTGAACTGCACATCGACGACGGTGCCTGGGATCCCGGACGTGGGGGAGACCTTGAAGACCGCCTCAGCGGCCACGGCTACGCCGGATCCGGTTCCCACGACCGCGGCCGTGGTCGCCAGCGCCATCGTACCGATCAGGCATCGAGTCACCCATCGCAATTTCATTCCCCCCCGAAAGCGCAGACGCCAGGATGCTACCGGCGCCCCCGGCCTGAACCGGAGGCTGTGCTCGGCGACGGTTCGGCCGTGGGCCCGCCGACGATCAGCGAGGCGATCGTCTGGCTGCTCACGGGCCGGTACTCCCAGGCGTCGACGCCGACGTTGATCATGCGGCCCCGCTGGCGCCATCGATCGTGGACGTGGCCGTGCAGGAGCCAACCGCCGCGGTCCACGGGGCGGTGTTCGGGGTAGCGATCGTCGTCGTGGCTGTCGCCGCGGTAGGGGAAATGGCACGCCGTCACCTCGACCCGGGTCCCGTCGACGGTGAGAGCGACCTCGCCCTGGTGGATCTGCTCGAACCCGGCTGCGGCGTAGCGCCCGGTCCAGGCCTGTCCCCTCGGCCCGTGACCCACCCAGCAGCGATCGTGGTTGCCGGCGAGCAGCAGCTTGCGTCCGGCCAGGCGGTCGACGAGGGCCAATGTCGGTTCAATCGGGCCGAGGGCGACATCGCCGAGGACCCAGACGGTGTCGGTGTCGGCCACGGTGTCGTTCCACCGGCCGATGAGCTCGTCGTTCATGGCTGCGACATCCCGAAAGGGCCGGTCGCAATACCCGATGATGTTGGAGTGGCCGAGATGGAGGTCGGCGGTGAACCACACGGTCATGGCCGGGGCCGGTACATCCCGCTTCGGGCGGGACCGGACTTACAACCGGCCGGCACGATCCTGGCGGTCTTCACCGGTGCAGGTGCAGTTGTCGGTGGGCTTCTTGCAGGCGTCGCAGGCAACCCGGCCCTCGTGCTCGTCGATGTGCACGCCGGCGCCGCAGATGGCACAGGTCGCGCCGCTGAGATCGATCGCAGGGCTCATTGGCTCCCGCCCTCCTCGTGGTGGTGGGCCCCCAGGATAGGTCGACCGGACACGCCCGCCGTCCCGCGCCCGGTGCCGCTACGAACACCGGGTGTCGAGGACGCCTTG
>JALZAH010000425.1 GCA_030948425.1 Actinomycetota bacterium | reverse complement strand
GCTGGGCCCCGGCCGGGCCTGAGCAACCCTGGCGGGGACGTTCCCCTCCCCCCATCACCGGCCCGGTGGTGCGAAGTGGCGCGCCCGGGTGAGAGGCGGTGGGGGTAGGGGAGCGCTCCTCGACCCGGCGGACGAGTTCACGGCCACCTTCGTGCGTCGATGATCGAGGTTTTCCCCCTCAATGGTTGACTGTGGAGGGAAAGAGCCATATTGTGGCGCCGAGTGGTGGAAAGGGGAGGGGCCCCTACGCCACAGGAGATGGAGACGAGTGAACCGTGGCGTTGGGTTTCTTTGGGAGGTACGAGCACTCCTTGGATCTCAAAGGACGCGTCATCCTGCCCGCCCGCTTTCGCTCCGAATTCGACACAAGCGCCTACATCACCCAGCACCTGGAAGGATGCCTGGCCCTCTGGACCCCGACAGAGTTCGAGAAGCGGACCGCCGACATGCTGGCTCGCCAGGAGCGCAGCGCCGAGGACCGCAACAATGTCCGGATCTGGGCGGGCACCTCAGCCGCCGTGGAGATCGACCGGCAGGGCCGCGTGGCCGTGCCCAGACCCCTGCAGGACTTCGCTGGCCTGGACCGGGCGGTGCTGGTCATGGGCGCCCTCGACCGGATCGAACTGTGGAACCCGGCCCTGTGGGAGGTCGAGGTCAAGCCGGCCGAGAGGTCGTTCATGGGCGGCTCGAGTTACGCCCCCCCGAGCAACCCAGCGCCGCCATCCGGAACCTAGATCCCGGGTGCGCCCGTGACGACCAAGACAACACCGCCACTCACCGGTCCGCCACTCACCGGTCCGCCACTCACCGGTCAGCCACCTACCAGTCAGCGACCGACAAGGAGAACATCGACAACCACAGCAGCACCATCATCAACAGGGACGGCCGCCACCGGGTCCGGACCATGCGCAGCCTTCCGACTGGCGGGGTGGGAGTCCCCTTCTCCGCCCGCTTCCACTCTGCCCGATCGGGGAGACATCCCGACGGGGTGCTGGTCGGAGGGCTGCGGATGACCCGGATGAGCGACGAGTTCGCTCACCAACCGGTGATGAGCAAGGAGATCGTGGATCTCCTGGCTCCTGTTCCCGCCGGCGTGGTGCTTGACGCCACGGTAGGCGGCGGAGGGCATGCCGCGGCGATCCTCGATGCGCACCCGCACCTGAGCGTGGTGGGCATCGATCAGGACCCGGCGGCGGTGGTCGCCGCCGGTGACCGCCTGGCCCGCTTCGGGCCTCGGGCCGCCGTGGTCCGATCCCGCTTCGATGATCTGGGGACGGCTCTGGCCGGCCTCGGCGTCACGGCCATCGTCGCCGCTCTGTTCGATCTCGGGGTCAGCTCCCCGCAGCTCGACCATGCCGGACGGGGCTTCAGCTACCGGGCCGAGGGGCCTCTCGACATGCGCATGGACCCCGACGGTCCCCGCAGTGCCGCTGACGTTGTCAACGCCAGCACCGAGAACCAGCTGGCTGCCCTGTTCGCGGCGAACGGCGAGGGTCGCTTCGCCCGCCGCATCGCCCGGGCCGTGGTGGGGGCTCGTCCGATCACTACGACCACGCAGTTCGCCGACGTCGTTCGCGACGCCATCCCTGCGGCCACCCGTCGACATGGAGGACACCCGGCCAAGCGGGTGTTCCAGGCCGTGCGCATCGCCGTCAACGACGAGCTCGATGTCCTTCCCGGCGCCCTCGAGACGGCCCTGGACCTTCTGGTTGTCGGGGGCCGAGCCGTGGTGCTCGCTTACCACTCCGGTGAGGACCGGATCGTCAAGGCCACCTTCCGCCGGGCCGAGACCGGTGGCTGCGTGTGCCTTCCTGGTCTGCCCTGCGTGTGCGGGGCCCAACCCACCGTACGCCTTGTTCGGCGGGGGGCACTCAAGCCCGGCATCGGGGAGCTGGCCGCCAATCGGCGGGCCGAGAGTGCCCGCCTGCGCGTCGTCGAGCGCCTGGCCGTGGTAGAAGGATGAACCAGCCGCTTCACAGTCGCCGTCCCGCCGAGCAACAGAGCGAACCGGCCCGGCGGGGGACACCTGCCGGGCGAATCCCCCGGCATCTGGCCGTCGTCGACGCGCCGGTCTCCCGCTTCGGCCCGGGTCCGGGCCGTACCCGGCTGCTCCTATGCGCCGCGGCCATCGTGGCCGTGGTCGTCGCCTTCTCCTTGGTGTACCTGCACGTGGTGATGGCCCAACGGCAGTTCCGCCTCGACAGCCTGGCCGCCCAGGTCACCAAGCAGCAGGTCAGCTACTCCCAGCTGCGCCTCCACGTCGCCCAACTCGAGTCACCCCAGCAGATCATCGCCACGGCCGAGGGCCAGCTCGGCATGCGCCAGCCATCGAACGTGACCTACCTGGCACCGAGCACCCCCCTGCCGGCCGGAGGGACGGCCACCGGTGTGGTCGCCGGTGCGGATGGGGCCCCCACCGGTCCCGGTTCCGGAAAGGCGGGGACCGTCGCCGCCCCCTCCGGTGACGCCGACTGGCCTCAGATCAAGTCGCAGCTGGCGGGGAGTCCATGACCCCCCGGCCCCCCCGCAACGGTCGGGGCCGGCCAGACAGAGCGGGTCCGCCACCCGCACGGCGGAGCCCCGCCCCTGGCGTCCAGCGCGCCACTCCTGCGGCCCGACATCGTGGGGCACACCGGGCCCCCAAGCGGGGCCTGTCCGCCCACAGCCGGAAGCGGGCGTTCGGACTGCTGGTAGTCATGGGAGTATCGTTCGTGGCGATCGTGATGCGCCTCACCTGGTTGCAGGGCATTGGCCCCAACCAGTATCTGGCTGTCGGATCCTCGGAGTGGACTCATACCGTCACCCTGGCATCCGAGCGGGGCAGCATCGTCGACCGCAGCGGCAACGAACTGGCCATCTCCATCCCCCAGACCACGCTCTACGCCGACCCCCACCAGGTGACCGACCCGGGGGGAGAAGCGGCCCGCCTGGCGCCCGCCCTGGGCCAGACGTCCTCGCTGCTCGACCAGAAGCTGACCGAGCACAACCACTTCACCTATCTGGCCCGAACTGTCAGCGATGCCACCGCAGCCGAGGTCAAGGCCATGACCCTGCCCGGCGTCTACACGCTCTCCGAGCCCAAGCGGTTCTACCCCGCCGGCCAGCTGGCCCGGCCGCTGGTCGGGGTGACGGGGACCGACGGGACGGGACTCGGTGGCCTGGAGTCGAAGTACCAGGCCATCCTCGAAGGCCAACCCGGCAAGCTGGTGGAGGAGACCGACCCGTCCGGTCACCAGATCACCGGCGGCCTGCAGCAGTACCAGGCCCCTGTCGCCGGCCAGGACCTGGTGCTCACCCTGGACAACTCGTTGCAGTACGACGCCGAACAGGCCGTGGCGCAAGCCATCGTGGCGGCCAACGCCAAGAGTGGCATCGCCGTGCTGATGGACCGCAGGACCGGCGACATCCTGGCTGACGCGCAGCTGAGCATGCCTGGTCCTGGCACCTCGACGAGTCCGGCGGTGCCGGTCGAGATCTCTCCGCCGGCAGGGACGGCGCCGGCTGTAATGAACGGCACCCAACCGGTCGAGGCGGCATCGGCCAGCTCCTTCACCCAGGTCTACGAACCCGGCTCGGTCAACAAGCTCATCACCATCTCCGGGGCCCTGCAGCAGGGTTCGATCACCCCGTCGAGCACGTTCACCATCCCCAACACCTACGACGTGGCCGGCACCCCCATCCACGACGCCGAGACGCACGCCACCGAGCACTGGAACGTGACCGACATCCTGGCCAACTCGTCGAACATCGGCACCCTGCAGATCGCCCAGAAGCTGGGGAAGACCGGCATCTTGAACACCATCAGCAGCTTCGGCGAGGGCAAGAGGACCGACATCGGTTTCCCCGGCGAGTCCGCCGGCCTGCTGCCGACCTACTGGTCGGGCACGACTCTGGCCGACGTGTCGTTCGGCCAGGGCATCGGCGTCACCGCCATGCAGGTGCTGGGTGCCTACAACGCCATCGCCAACGACGGCGTGTACGTGGCCCCCCGCCTGGTGGCGGGCACGATCGACAAGACCGGTGCCGAGC
>JALZAH010000414.1 GCA_030948425.1 Actinomycetota bacterium | reverse complement strand
GGCTTGATCGTGGTGCTCGTCGTAGAGGTGGTTGTCGTGGGAGGCGGCCCGAAGCACTCGGCGGCGATTGTTCCGGTAGCCCTGTTCGTCTGAGAACCATCAGTGACGCCGGGAACATTACTTGAACAGGCGAGGTCACCGACGATGGTGTTGCCCCCGAACCTCACGCCTGCTTGGTTGCCTGTCAGGATCACGCCCGGCCGACTCATCTGGTTGCCGGCGCAACCGGATGCGGGGTCACCGACCGTCACCGGGCCTGTCGAATCGCGAACATTCAAGCCTCTGGTAATCTGGGACCCGCATATTTTCACAAAGCTGGCGCCAATGGTGGTGATGTCGCCCACCACCTTGGAGTTGGTGATGGTGAGCGCCCCCCCGGCGTTCACCTTGATCGGCCCGATATAGCGGGCAGCGGTGAGACACATGTTCTCGCCGGAGTTCACGACGCCTGGGCCGGTGTTGTCTCCGGTAAGGGTTGTGGTGCAGGGCGGAGGCGGCGTCGTAGAGGGCGGCCCAGTGGTGGGCGGACCGGTGGTGGTCGGCGGTGTACCACCGAAGAGGAAGGGCGTAGGGTCGGTGTTTGTCGAATACGCTCCGCTGGGACCCCGGACTTCGAAATGAAGGTGACAACCGTCGGAATTGCCGTCTGTCCCTACGTGAGCGATTTTGTCCCCTGCGTTAACATGCTGGCCGACCGAGACTTCATTCGGCAGCTGCGTATGTCCCAATATGACAACATGGCCTTCATCCAACTTTATTGTGGGATAATAGCGACCGAAACCTGTCGTAGCAGTGCCCCCACCGAGTGATTGAATCGTTCCAGGAAGGCCGGCGTAGAGCAGTGCGCCGCATCCGCTTGGTCCAAAACCAATGTCGATGCCCGAGTGCCAATACGGCGCGCTGGCGGGGCAAGACCGCCCAACGCTAGAGGCGAGGGGCTCCAAATTTACATTGGTGCAGCCATAACCCTGCGTAACCGGATGGTCGCCGGCCCACCAATTTGATGTCGCTGCCGACACGCTAGAAGCGGAGGCGATCACGCTCAAGCCGGCGACGCACATCACGACCGTCAACAGGAGGCTTGGGAACTTCCCCGCACATCGCCGGTAGGCGCGCGATCCGAACAACCGCCGAATGGACCCGTCCACGGAACCCCTTTTCCTTGCCCCCGCCATCGAGGCTCGTGACGTTAAGTTGGACCCTGCACTAGTGCTGCTTCCGTCCCACCAGTAGGCCGCAAGGATGCTCCCGCAAGCGTCTCCATGTCAACCCAACCGGTGTCGGTGAGGAAGACAGGGGGGTCAGGGAGGTTGTGGAGGGCTGAGCTGGTGGAGTTGCCGGATTCGCCGCCAGATGCCCATTACTCCCCCAGCTCCAAGGAGGGGAGCAGGGCCTTTCCAGGGGACGACGCCGAGCATCGCCAGTGCGATGCCGACCATCGCGGCCACGATCGCCCACGGGATGATGGCGGCAACGACCTGCCAGCCCCACAGCTCGATCCAGCCCGTAGCGGCCAGTAGGCGGCTCAACCATCGGCTCGGTACGGGGTCGGGGACGCGTTCGTTGGTCATGTCGTTCACCCTGTCGGGCAACTGCGCCGCGCGGGGGGAGGTGCGCGGAAACGGTTCAACGCGTCGCGGAACCGTCGGCGGGGGCGCGGCCCCCCGACGATCACGGCTGCGACGAGCCCATGACGGTGATTCCGAGAGCAGCCTGCGGCCGTCGAGGTCCGGCGGTACGGTTGGGTCTCGCATCGTGAACGTCCTTCGCAAGGGGTGGGCTCGGTGTCTCAGCGGCCCTCGGATTCGCGTCCGAGGGCCGCTTTCTTTGCTGCCCGGCTAGTCCTACTACCTAGTCCAAGGCGGCTTGCGGAGGTCGGGTCGGACCCATGGTGGATCAACTTGGCAGGTGCCAGGGAGGGTGCGCGGCCTCGACTATGTCCAAATGGTCGACCAAAGGCCGAGGGCGAGCAGCTACTCTTAGTATCGAACACACGTTTGCCAGAAGGGAGAAGTCGATGGCAGGCAAAGGAAGCGGTTCGAGCGGCAAGGCTCGCTCGGCCATCACCGGGCGCTACGTGAAGCCGAGCACCGCCAAGCGGCATCCGAACACCACCGTTGTCGAGAAAAGCACCCCGAAGGGCACAGGCAAGAAGAAGTAGGTGGCGCTCTCCTATCAGGCGGGCGATCGAGCTGCATCACTCGCGCCGACAACTTCACCGGCTCTGGGCCTCGACGAGCTGGTCGCCGAGGCCCGGGGCTTCCTGGCCGCGGCCGAGGCTGACTCCACCCGGCGCAACTACGCCACCGACTGGCGGGCCTTCATTGCCTGGTGCGCCAGTCATGGGTTCGAATCCCTCCCCGCCGATCCGGAGATCGTCGCCCTCTACCTCACCGACTTCGCCCGGGACCACAAGGCCTCCACTGTGGTGCGCCGGGCCGTCGGCATCGCCAAAGGCCACCGCCGAGCGGGGTACCACTCCCCTACCGACGTCGAGAGCGTCCGCCTGGTCCTCGCCGGCATCCGCCGCATCAAGGGCATGGCCCCTGCTCAGAAGTCGCCCTTGCTCACGGTCGACGTACTTGCCCTGGTGGCCACGTGCAGTTCCGCCTCCCTCGCCGATGTGCGGGACCGAGCCTTGCTGCTGGTCGGCTACATGGGGGCCTTCCGCCGTTCCGAGCTGGCGGGGCTCGATGTCGAGGACCTCGAAGACCGCCCTGAGGGCATGGCCGTCAACCTGCGGCGCTCCAAGGTCGATCAGGAGGGCCTGGGCCGCCGGAAGGTCCTCGTCTACGGCTCCTCGCCCGCCACCTGCCCGGTCGTCGCCCTGCGGGCCTGGTTGACCCGGGCGGCTGTTGACACTGGGCCGGTGTTCCGCCCCGTCGACCGCCACGGACGTCTCGGGCCCGGCCGGCTGTCGGGCCAGGCCGTCGCCGCCGTAGTGAAACGAGCCGCCCTGGCCGCCGGCCTGGACCCTTCCTTCTTCGCCGGCCACAGCC
>JALZAH010000384.1 GCA_030948425.1 Actinomycetota bacterium | reverse complement strand
ACCCTGTCGTGCCGGGACCGCAACCGGGTGGCCCTGGCCGCCGAGTGCGCGGCCCTGGCCGAGATCGGTGTTGCCGGGGTCCACTGCGTCACCGGGGACTGGCAGGGCGTGGCCGGCGGCCAGGGCGAGACCAAGGTGTTCGATCTTGACGCTCTGCGCCTCATCGACTTGGCCCGCGACCACGGCCTCACCGTGTCGGTGGCCGCCGCCCCCGCTGCCCCCCCGACCGATCTGCGGGCCGCCCGCCTGGCCGAGAAGGTCAAGGCCGGCGCCCACCTGTGCCTGGTCAACCACGCCGGTGGTTCGGGCCCCGTCGCCCGCTTCGTCACCGCCGCCCGGGGGCTCGGCGCCGACATCCCCTTCGTCCCGTGCGTCCCGTTGCTATCCGACAAGACGCCGCTGCACGCCCTGGCGTCCCTGCCCGGGCTGGTCCTCGACCCCGCCGCCGTCGATGCCGCCGGCACCGCCCCCGGGGACGCCCACGGCGGGATCGCCACCGCAGTGGCCGAAGCCGAGGCCATGATGGCCATCGATGGGGTTGTCGGCGTCAACCTTTCGGGTTCGGCTTCGGCGGTCTCCGAGCTCGACTCGGCTGATCTCATGGCCGAGCTGGGCCACCGTCTCCGCCCCAGCCGAAAGCAGGTTCGCCCATGACCGATGACACCGACGCCTCGGCCGAGGAGTTTGGCACCGAAGCAGCGTGGACGGTGGAGGTCGTCGCCGAGCTCCCCTCCGCCGACGCCATCCCCGGAGCGTGCCAGGGCAGCGGCGACCCTGCCGCCCTCGACTGGCTGGCCGACGCCCTCGAGGTCAACCAGGCCACCCGCTTCCTCGACCTCGGGGGCGGGATCGGCGGCCCGGCGGCCTGGCTGCGGGGGCGCCAGGGCTGCGAGCCGGTGGTGGCCGAGCCCATGATCGACGCCGCTCGGGGTGCGAGGACCCTCTTCGGCCTGCCCGGGGTGGCGGTGGTCGACCAGCTGCCCTTCCCCGCCGGGGCCTTCGACGCCGCCTGGGTCCTGGCCGTGCTGTCCACCGTGGATGACAGGGCACGCACCCTCGCCGAGCTGCATCGGGTGGTGGTCCCCGGCGGCCACCTGGGCGTTCAGGAGTATCTGCGGACGGGCGAGCGGATCGAGGACCCCCCGGAGGGCAACGACTTCCTCACCTTCGACGAGCTCGTCGCCACCCTCTCCGACGCCGGCTTCAACGTCGTCGAGGACGTCGGCGTCGCCGACCTCTCCCCGCCCCCACCCGAGTGGAAAGCCGCCGAGGATCGGGTCAAGGACACCGTGGCCGAGCGCCACGCCGGCGAGAGGGTCCTCGAAGAGACCCAGCACGCCGTGCACCGCTTCGCCGAGCTGCTCGGCGACGGCTCGCTGACCGTCCGCCTCGTGCACGCCACCCGTCTCTGATCGCCTGGCTTGTCGCGTTGTCGTCGAAGGCCCGGGCGGGTAGAGATCGACAAGGCCGGTCAGGCGTGGGGCATGAACCCCTCGCCGAGCGTGTGCCCCGGCTTGTTGGCGTCGGCCGCGGCCTCTTCAGATGTAGCGCCTGTCCCCTGGCTCGGCTTGCCCTCCTCGTCGTCGGCAACGACAACGATGGACTCGTTGCCCTTACCGTCGAACACCGAGAACTCGGCGTGATCGGCGCCGTCGGTGGTCCTCGGGGCACGTATGCCCTCGCCAGCCTCGCCCCGCTGCGGATCCTGGAGGTTCTCCTCCATGTCGGGGTCGTGGTCATCCTTGGCGGCCATGCTGCCTCCTTGGCTTGGTCGAAGTCTGTCTGTACCCGTTGGGGGGTGAGGAGAACCAGGGGTGGTCCCCTCAGCTGTCGGGGAGATCGTCGATGGGGTCGGTGTACCACGGTGCGTCGGACCCGGTGACACGTTCGAGCCAGCGGTGTGCGTCGTCGCGACCGAGAGCGATGACCTCGTGGTGGAAGGCAGGCTCGAAGAAGACGTAGCTGATGAGCTCGCCGTGCTGTTCGCTCTGGCCGCCGAGCAGACGGCTGAGCATGGCCAGATCGGGGGCTCGCAGGCCGCGCAGGCCGCCGAAGCGGCGGGTGAACACTGCGGACGCGGCATCGCCGAGGGCGCTGCGGGTGGAGGGGGCGATGAACATGTACGGCACCTTCCGGTACGCGGCTCGGCCATCGGTCTGGCGGTGTTCGACCAGGGGGCCGAGGTCGCTCCCCTGGGCCGCCAGCAGGTTGGTCTTTCCCAATCTGCGGACGTCTTCGGTCATGGTGTCGACCAACGTCGAATGCAGCAGCTGCAGTGCACCGTCGGCGAAGTTGGGACGGATGTCGTCGCCGGAGTGGCTCTCGCTACGGCGTGGGGCCACGGAGTGGGTGGCGATCACCACCACCCGGTCGACGCCCAGATCCAAGGCCGGCTTGATGGGCGTGTTG
>JALZAH010000380.1 GCA_030948425.1 Actinomycetota bacterium | reverse complement strand
TTGGCGTGGGCACTCGAAGCCCTCGTCGTCGGCCATCTCAGCGTCGCCCGGATCGCCGCCGCGCTGGCGGTGTCGTGGAACACCGCGAATGACGCGTGCTGGCCGAGGGACGGCGGGTGCTGATCTGCGATCCGGGCCGATTCGACGGTGTCAGGGTGCTCGGGGTCGACGAGCACGTGTGGCGCCACACCCGCCGCGGCGACAAGTACGTGACGGTGATCATCGACCTCACCCCCGTTGCCGACGGGACCGGCCCGGCACGGCTGCTCGACATGGTCGCAGCCCGCTCCAAGCAGGCCTTCGCCTCCTGGCTCACCGCCCGCCCCAAGGCGTGGCGGGACGGGATCGAGGTGGTGGCCATGGACGGCTTCACCGGGTTCAAGACCGCCGCGGTCGAGGCGATGCCCCCGACACCGTCACGGTCATGGACCCCTTTCACGTCGTCCGCCTCGCCGGTGACGCCCTCGACGGCTGCCGCCGGCGGGTCCAACAGGATCTTCACGGCCACCGGGGACGGCGCGGTGATCCGCTCTACACGGCACGGCGCACCCTCCACACCGGCGCCGACCTCCTCACCGACCGGCAGCGGGCCCGTCTCGACAAGCTCTTCGACCTCGACGCCCACGCCGCCGTCGAGATCACCTGGGCGGTCTACCAGCGGATGGTCGCCGCCTACCGCCACCCCGACCGAAGGCAAGGACGCCAGCTGATGGAGCAGCTGATCGCCTCGCTCGCCACCGGTGTCCCCGCCGCCCTCGTCGAGATGGTCACCCTCGGACGCACCCTCACCAAGCGTGCCGCCGATGTGCTCGCCTACTTCGACAGACCCCACACCTCCAACGGGCCGACAGAAGCGATCAACGGCCGCCTACCGTTATGGCAACCGCAGTCGAGGACGAACTGATCGGCCGGAACCCCTGTGTGCTGAAGGGAGCCAGCAGCGAGCGGGCAGCCGAACGGCCCGTAGCCACGCTGACACAGATCTCAAGCCTGGCGGAGATTGTCGACCGACGGTTCCGGAGCATGATTCTCCTGGCGACGTGGACCGGGCTCCGCTTCGGTGAACTCGCCGGGCTGAGACGTACCAACCTGGAGCTCGGGGCCGGGTCCATCCGCGTTGAGCGCCAGCTCCAAGAGTTGATCAACGGGGCACTGGTCTTCGGCCCGCCCAAGACCGATGCCGGGTACCGCACCGTGGCCATACCGCCACATGTGCTACCCGAACTCGAACGACACCTCGCCATCGGTCGAGACTTCGCACCGGAGGCACTTCTGTTCCCGTCCCCGGACGGTACCCCTCTGCGGCGCAGCAACTTCAACCGGCGGGTGTGGCAACCAGCCTGTGCAGCCGTCGGGCTGGTCGGATTTCGATTCCATGATCTTCGCCATACCGGCAACACGCTCGCGGCGGCCACGGGTGCCAGCACCAAAGAGCTCATGGTCCGAATGGGTCATTCTAGCGCCAGAGCCGCTCTCATCTACCAGCACGGAAGTCCAGACCGGGACCGTGCGATAGCAGACGCACTCTCCCGGCTGGCGGAGCCACCGGACAAACCGGCTCAGCGTCGGACCCCAACTCGACAAAGCACCGCTGCTGCACCGCAACCGGGGCCCTCGGACACCGATGGATGTTCGATCAATGTTCGATCGCACCCTCCGAGGAGCACGCACCAAGATCACAAGTACAGCAAAAGAGCTGGTCAACGTGGTGGAGACGATGGGATTCGAACCCACGACCCCCTGCTTGCAAAGCAGGTGCACTACCAGGCTGTGCTACGTCCCCGGGCAAAACTGCGTCCAAGACTTCTCTTTAAGAATAGCTGGGGTGCGGCGGGCGGAGGTTGCGGTTGGTTGAGCCAGGCGGATGGACGCCCCGTGGGACGACTGGTCCGTCCTTGAGGCGCTGTCGTAGGCGGTTCGCTAGTGAGTTGGCTCGCCGGCATTCCCGTTCGACGCTCATGATTCGCGCGCACCGGCGGCGGCCAAGCGGCCTCCCTGTGGTACTTCCCGACGGTCAAAGGCCCTGGGACATTTGGGGAGGGCTCTGAACTTGGGCCACAACCACGACCGGATGGTTAAGGACTTCGATCGTTTGGTGGCCGAGAGAGGCCCTTGAGGTGGTGCGGTTCAAGAAGGGCGATTGCAAGGAGGACATCGCGGCCCCCTATCAACAGGCGGCGGCGGTGGCGGACCGGCCGGGGGTGGTGCTGGTCGGCAAAGCCCAGGAGCGCACGGCGGCCTGGACTGGCTACAAGGACAAGGCCTCGCCGAAGGGCACCGACGCTCACCCGCACTTCAGCTTCTCCCGCCAGGCCAAGGTCCCCGACCACTGGTACTTCTATGTCCACGACCACGACTGGGGACCCGCCCAGGTGAAGCTGACACCCTATGCCCCATACCCGATGTGGATCGTGGCCAATGGGCATCAGTGGCTCAAGGCCCAACTCGAAGCCGCCGGGGTCACCTATACGGCATTGGACGACGGGCTGGCATCGGTCGACGACCCGGCGTTGGCGCATCGTCTGGCCGCTGGTCCTTCCGCTGAGGATCTCCGCACGGCGATCGACCGGTGGTTGTCCTGGCTGCCCAGCCCGTTGGTCCCCGCCGACGCCGACAACGGTTTCGGCTACGGGTTCTCCGTTCGCCAGCTGGAGATGATCCTGCATGGCTGCCGCTTCCCCCCAAGGGCCGCCGGCTGGCCATCACCGTCTGTGAGTGTGACGGCTGTGGCGAGCGAGCCCCGGGGAGCAGTACAGCGGCGAACGCCGAACTTTCATGCGTAGCCTCGGCGTCGCGGCTGCTGTCCGAGCCGTGATGCGCCCCTCACCGTCAACGAACCGGTCGGCCCAGATATGTAGAAACCTCGCCCGGCACACATCCAGACTTGACACCATACGGCCGTGTGATGGCTAGGGGTTGTGGACACGAGGGCCGATGATCTGTTCGGGGAGCCCGGATGCCGGGTCTGGTTCATGCACCCGCGCCGGAGAGCCGATCTTGGCGTTCGAGCAGGTACTCGGTCTTGCCTGGACTCACAATCACTCAACTGCGTGGCCCTTGATGGACCTCTACATCGAGTCCCGGCGGCATGTCACGGTCACCGCGTTGAGCTCCTCCGACGGGTTGGACCACATATGAGGCCGGTCGGATCGGATAGAGACACCAGAGGCGGCATTGCGCACGTGCAGCGCAGCACTGCGGTATCGAGGGGAAGCTCTACGATCTGATTCCGTATGGCGCTGAGGTGAGACCCACGAGCGATGCACCCGGTCATGTGCCTCTATCATATTAGATAGCCTCTTCTATAATAGGCTCGTGGATCTCAGCGACCCAACACGAGCCCTGACGCCGACACTGGATGGCCCAGTCCTAGCCGTCCTGGCCCAGTCGGGACGACCCCTCACCGTCGGCCAGATCGCCGAGCAGGCCGTCCGGGGCTCGGAGATAGGCATACGGCGGGCCACAGCCCGCCTGGTGGAGCAGGGGATCGTGACCGCCACCCAGATGGGCCGCAACCTGGTACACGAGCTCAACCGGGACCACATCGCTGCAGTCGCCGCCGAGCTCCTCGCTGACCTTCGACTTGAGCTGTGGAGGCGGCTGCGGGCGACGTTCGGGGATTGGGAAGTGAAGCCCGTATACGCCTGCGCATTCGGGTCTGCGGCTCGGGGTGATGGAGGACCTGACAGTGATATCGACCTCCTCATCGTCCATCGTCTGGTGCCGGGGGAAAGTCCGCCTCCCAGCCGGCAGAACGGTGCGGTCGCCTTGCTGAGCGTTGTGGCGACGGCTTTGAGCACTGTGGTCATGGCTCCGGGCGAAGCGGAGAAGTGGGAGTGCCAGGTCGACGACCTTCACCGAAACGTCCCGAGGTGGACCGGCAACCCCCTCCACGTCGTCGACCTCTCCCTCTGGCAGTGGGCCCGCCCGGGCCCGGCCGAACCAGAGCTCTTCGCCGAAATCGACCGCCACGCCATCACCCTCGCCGGTGCACCCCTCCCCCGGCCGGCGACGGCGTCCTGATGGCTCAGGCCACCCGCACCGCAGGATGTGGAGCGACCGAGGCCAGGGCGCGACTTCGGACCGCTGAGGCCTACCTGGAGACTGCCGAGCTGGTGATCGACGAGGCGACCAAGAAGGAGTTCTCCAACGTCGCCGCCGGCTTGGCCGTGCTGGCGGGCGTAGCCGCGTCGGATGCCGTCTGCTGCGTCCGGCTCGGGCGGCACCACCGAGGCGAGGACCACCGAGGTGCTGGCGCCCTGCTCGACCAGGCCACCCCGGACGGCAGGAAGCTCGCCACCACTCTGGCCCGGTTGCTGGACATCAAGGACACAGCCCACTACGGCACCAGCCTGGTTGACACCCGTACGGCCCGGAACGCCATCCGGTGGGCCACGCTGCTCGTCGAGCGGGCCCGTCAGGAGGTCGAGCGGTGACGTAGGCAGAGACGCGTGCAGAAGGCCCAGGTCCTGCAGCACGCAACTGCACCGGATGTCGTCGACAGCGTCGGCCAGTACGACGATGGAAGGTGATCCTTTACATCTTGGTTCCGCGTACCTGAATGGATGTCGTTGCGACACACCACCACCCCCCACGGTTCCGCACTCGGCCTCGGTTGACCGGCGCGAAGACGGCGAGCGCGGATACCGGGACGACCGTAGAGCGTGTCAGTGGTCACGGCGCAGATGCGCTGACCACTACCTGCGCGAGCGTGACCTGGCCGAGATCGACCCCACGACCGAAGCCGAGGACGCCTGGGTTGACCACGTTGCCGAGGGCGGGGCGGCCACGTTGTGCCCGACGGCTGACTCGTGGTACACGGGCTCGAACGTGCCGGGAAAGCCCCGGGTTGTGCTGGCCTACATCGGCGGATGGGCGTTTACCGCCAGGTCTGTGATGATGTCGCCGCCAAGGCCTATGAGCGCTTCACCCTGACCGGGTGAGCTCCGGGGGGCCGCCCGCCGGCTACATGGCGCCCGTCGGCTAGAGCCAGGCGGCTCAAACGGGCTGGTCGACGGGGCCAGCCGACCCAGGATGGTGAGCATCGATCCACTCGTCGATGACGGCCCACTCCGTGGTCAGCCACTGCAGACGGGCGGCGTCACCGTCGGGCACCGGTGACGGTGGCCACCATCGCACGGTCATGGGCTCGGTGAAAGGGATGGCTTTCCACGTCCCGCCTGCGGTAGTCAGCTTGTCGAGGCCGGTGTGGGCGATGATGACCACAGCCAGATCGGGGCGGGCGTCGACGCAGGCCAGCACGCCTGCCGGGCGGGGCGGGAGGACATGGGACATGAGGGCGGCCGCCGACGCCGCCTGGTACTTGCGGTCCTTTCGAAGACGCCGGATGGCCTGCTGCCAGCGTCCAGGGGTCCAGTTGCCCCCCTCGGGGAACACCAGCAGAGCGTCCCGCCGGCCGAGTCCGCCGGCGACGGCAGCCAGCCGACCGGCGAGGTGGTCGCCGGCCGCGGCGCCGCCGCCGGGCAGGAAGCATGCGTCGAGTCGGTTGAGGATCACGTCAAGGAGGGGCTCCCACTGCAGCACGTCCTTCAACACGATGCGCACCCGCCGGTGGTAGCGATCGAGAAGCAACCACACCAGGGTGAAGGAATCGCCGAGGCCGCCATGACGAGCCAGGACCAGCACCGGCTCTTCGTCACCGAGCGGGCCCGCTCGGGCGGGTTCGTCTATGGCGATGACGAACCCGCAGCACCGTCGAGCGGCCCCCAGGATGGCGGCCAGCACCCACCTCAGGAGCCGGTAGTGGTAGTCCTCCCACCAGGCGGCCGGGTGGGCCCACCGGGTCAGCCAGGCGACCAGCGACGCCACCAGGGCCAGCGATTCCATTGCGAAGTACGCCACCCCGAACGCCCCAATCCGCACCAGTCGGAGTCTGCGGTCGACAGGGGCGACAACCAAACCGACGATACCCAGGATGGCGCAGACCACCAGCAGGACCACCTCGACAGCCAAGAAGACCGGCGAG
This sequence comes from Actinomycetota bacterium, assembly GCA_030948425.1. Lineage (GTDB taxonomy): Bacteria > Actinomycetota > Acidimicrobiia > Acidimicrobiales > Palsa-688 > JALZAH01. The sequence goes on along the minus strand of JALZAH010000380.1, from coordinate 8,910 downwards.
AGGACGCGTCGCAGCCAGCGGGGAGGGAGAGCCACGTCAGGCCCCCACCCGGTCGAGGTAGGCAACGGTGGCCCGGTGAGCCCGGTCGATCCGCTGGGCGACGGCACCGGCGTCCCGGTAGCGGATGGACAGCGCAGGCGTGTCCTCTCTCCCCGTCGGCAGGATGTGAATGGCGACGCCGTCGGGGACACTGGCCAGGTCGTCGGCGAACTGGTGCCGCCGAGCGATCTCGAAGGCGACCAGGGCAACGTCCCAAGGCCAACGAGGCGCCTGCAGTGGACGTTCGATCCTGCCCACCTGGAGGACGAACACTCGGTGGGCACCGAGATCGACGGCCCGGCCCACCGGCACCGAACGGACCAGGCCTCCGTCGACGAAGTGCTCATCTCCCAGCTTGACCGGCGGCAGGAGGCCGGGCACGGCACACGAAGCCAGGACGGCGTCGACGACCGAACCGCTCGAGAACCAGTGGGCCCCGCCGGCCTCGATGGAGGCGGCGACACACTCGAAGGCCACGGCCAGGTCCTCGATGCACGCTCCGGGTGCCACGTCGTCGATCAGTTTCCTGAGGCCGTCATTGGAGTGCAGGTGGGTTCCGTAGCGGACCAGGTTGGTGATCTGGCCCACGACCGACCCCGAGAAGACGTCGCGCGCCTGGAGGCGGGTCCACGTCTCGGTCAGTCGATCGACGGCGGCAATCGTCGGGTCGGCGGCGACGGCCATGCCGTTGAGGGCACCAACGCTCGAACCGATGATCAGATCGGGCACGATCCGGCGTTCCAGCAGCGCCCGGAGCATGCCCACCTCCGCCGCTCCCAAGATGCCGCCGCCACCGAGCACGAAGGCCGTCTTGCCTGACCGCTCCCAATCCTGTGGCACCGACGGTAGGTCCTAGGAGACAGTCGAGTTGTAGCGACGCACGGCGAGGGAGCCGAAGACCAGGGCGATGCCTGCGGTCCACAGCAGGGACTGGACCACCAGTGCGGTCGTGCTCTGCCCGGCGAAGAGGGTGTGGCGCTGCACGGCCGTCACGTTGCCCAGGGTCAGGTCGCGCACGGCGTTGATGACGGTGGTGACGGGCTGGTGGTCGGCGAAGGCCCGCAGCCAACTGGGCATGGTGGCGGTGGGAACGAACGCGCTGCTGGCGAAGGTCAGCGGGAAGATCACCGGAAAGGTGGCGGCGTTGACCGCCTGGGAGCTGCTGGCGTAGAGGCCGACCAGGGCGAAGAGGAACGAGGTGGCCAGGGTGAACGCCAACAGGACAGCGAAGCCGAGAACGAGCCCGGGCACACTGTGGGGCCGGAAGCCGACAGCCACACCGACGATGACGATGATCACCAGGCCGGCGGTGTTGCTCAACGAGTCGGCACCCACCCGCCCGGCCAGGACGGCGCTTCGGGCCATGGGCAGGGAGCGCAGCCGGTCGACGAAGCCCTTGCTCCGGTCCTCGGCCAGGGCGAAGCCACTGTTGCCGGAGGTGAAGATCGCCGTCTGCACGGCGATCCCCGGGATCAGGTAGTTGACGTAGTTGATGTCGCCCAGGCCCCGGATGGCACCGCCGAAGACGTAGCGGAACAGCAAGGTGAACATGATCGGCGAGATCAGGGTGAACACCACCTGATCAGGGGAGCGCAGGAGGCGTCGGACGTTGCGCCCGGCCATGGCCGCGGTGTCGCCCACCGCCGAAGCCACCCGGGAGCCCATGGAATGGGGAACCTCGACCACGGTCATCGTCTGGCCTTGCCGGCCGGCGCCGGTTCGCCGGACGCACCCTCGTCGTCGCTGGTGGGCGTCTCTCCAGTGAGAGCCAGGAAGACGTCGTCGAGACTCGGCTGACGCAACTGCAACGAGCTCACGTCCATCCCGGTGGTCTCCAGGCGACGGACGACCTCTGACGTGGTCGCCAACCCCGATGTGGTCGCCACCCGCACGGTGAGGCCATCGAGGACCACGCCGTCATCGCCCACTCCCTCCAGAGCGGCGGCGGCCAGGGCGGCGGTCGCCTCGTCGGCCAGAACGACCTCGACGGCCGTACCGCCCAGGCGGGCTTTGAGCTCGGCGGCGGTGCCTTCGGTGATGACCCGCCCGTGGTCGATCACACAGATCCGGTCGGCCAGGCGATCCACCTCCTCGAGGTACTGGGTGGTCAGAAGCAGGGTGGTGCCGTCGGCGACCAGGCCGGCGATCACCGCCCACAGGTCGATGCGGCTGCGGGGATCCAGCCCTGTCGTGGGCTCGTCGAGGAACAGCACCGGCGGCCGGGCGACCAGTGCGGCGGCCAGGTCGAGGCGCCGACGCATGCCCCCGGAGTAGGTCTTGAGCGTCCGCCCGCCGGCGTCGCCCAGACCGAACTGCTCCAGCAGCTCCACGGCTCGGGCTCGCCTCGCCGCCCGGGGAAGGTGGTTGAGACGACCGATCAGCACCAGGTTCTCCATCCCGGTGAGCCCCTCGTCGACGGCCGCATACTGGCCGGCCAACCCGATGACGGTGCGGGCCGTCGCCGGGTCGGCCAACACGTCGATGCCGGCCACGTGGGCGCTACCTGAATCGGGTCGAAGCAGGGTGGTCAGCACTCGCACGGCCGTCGTCTTGCCTGCCCCGTTGGGGCCGAGGAGGCCGAGGACCGTGCCCACCGGGATCTCGAAGCTCACCCCGTCGAGAGCGCGCACGCCGCCCTTGAAGACTTTGACCAGCGAGTCGACGACGACCGCGGAACCGGGGGCTGCGGGCACGCCAGAGGATAGCGCCGAGGGCGCTCTTGTAGAGTGCCCACACCGTCCCGCTCACCAAGGATCTCGATGGTTGCCGCCTCCACCTTGATCGACGCCCTGTGTGCACGAGCGCACGAGCTGACGCCCGGAGAATCCGCAGAATCCGAGTTGGTGGTGATGGCCGGCGAGAACCGCAACGCTTTGGAGACGGCGCGCGACCGCGTCGCCTACCGCTTGCACGGTCATCCCGGCGACTACGCCTCCACGGCGGCGTTGACCCTGCTCAACCGGGCACTGGTCCGCTACGGCTGGTCGGAGCGCTACGACTGGAAGGTCCGCTGGGCCCAGCACCGCAAGCCCTGAGAGCCCCATCAGGGCTAGGACGCCGGCAGGCCCGCCAGCAGCTTGGCGGCTCGGGGAGCGGCAACGGCGCCACCCACCCCACCGCCGTAGACGAACACGGCGAAGGCCAGATCTCCGCGGAACCCGAGGAACCAGGCATGGGTCGGGGGGTGGGGTCCCGTTCCGAACTCCGCCGTTCCGGTCTTGCCGAAGGTGCCGGCCGGAAGGTTGGCCCCACCCGCCGTCCCCCCCGGTGCTACCACGGCGGCCATGAAGGTGTGGAGCTGGGCGATCGCCGCAGGGTCGACCGTGGCCGGTGGTGCGGTGTCGTCGGCGGCGCCGGCGACCAGGCGGGGCTCATGCAGGGTGCCGCTCGCTGCGGTGGCGGCGACGACGGCCAGGGCCAGGGGGGACACGGTGATCTGGCCCTGGCCGATGGACGACGCCGCCTTGTCCACATCGGTGGCCGGCGTCGGCACCTTGCCGCCGTAGGCGGGAAGGCCGAGGCCGAAGGTGGTCCCGATACCGAAGCGGGCGGCCGCCGCCGGAAGGGCGGCATCGGGGAGCGCCCTGGTTGCCCCGATGAAGGCCGTGTTGCACGACTTGGCGAAGGCCTGCTCGAAGGTGAGGGTGGGGGCGGCTTCCCCCTCGTCGTTGCGGAACGAGCGGCCGCCGACAGAGATGGTCGGGGGGCACGTCAGGGTGGCGGTCGGCGCCAGCCCGTTGGCCAGCAGAGCGTCCGTGGTCATCACCTTGAAGGTGGATCCGGGCGGCACCGATCCTTCGAATGCCAGGTTGAACCCGTTGTTGGTGGGGCGGCTGACCGAGGCCAGCACCTCACCGGTGGACGGCCGGATGGCCACCATGGCCGCCGGTTGGGAGACGCCGCCCAGGGCGTTCTCGGCGGCCCGCTCCACGGTGGGGTCGATGGTGGTCTGCACCGCACGGCCTGGGGTCGGGGGCCGGGAGGCGACGGTCGAGATGGTGGCACCGCTCGGTCCGACCAGGTCGATGGTGACGGCCGGGGCGCCGGCCAGCTGCCGCTCGTAGGCGGCCTCGATGCCGTTGTGGCCGACCATGGACGTGGGCCCGTAGGGAGCGCCGAGCACCTTGAGCTGCTCGGCGGTGACCGGTGCCACGTCGCCGATCACGTGAGCGGCCAGGTCGGGCGTGATCGTCTTCTCGGAGTTGGTTGTGGAGAATGACGTCCCCGGAAGCGAGTAGATGGAGCCGGCGATCTGGGCGTAGCGATCCTGGGAGATGGTGGCGACCGTGGTGAACTTGGCCGGGTTGGCGCTGGCGGCACTGATCGCCTGAGCGACCGTGGCCGCCGGGAAGCCGGCGGCCACCAGCGCGGCGCTGACCTGGGCCGGATCCTTCAGCCGCGACCCGCTCAGACCGACCGACACGGACTGTGTCGACGCGGTGAGCACCGCTCCGCCGGCGCCCAGCACGGGGGCCCGTGACGGCCAGGTGGCTGTCGTCGTCAGCTTGTCGCCGGCGGCCAGGCCGGGGACCACCGTGGCCGGGGTCCACTCGATGAGCCACTTGTTGTTGACCAGCCGCAGGACGATCGTGGTGTGGAGGTCGACGACGCCGAGGCCGGGGATCATCAGGTGGCTGGTGAGCGGGGACGAGGCGTTGGGCCCCCGCCTGACGGCGGCGCCGGGCTGGTAGGTGGCGTCGGTGGCCTTCAACTGGGTGAGGACCTGGGTGTGGGTGTCGGCGAACGTCACCGGCGCCCGGTCGACCAGGGCGGCCATGGCCGGATAGCGCTTCGCCGACCAGGCACTCAGGTAGGCGCTGATCGTCGCCCCCGGCTTCGGTGTCGCCGGCGCGCCGCACGCCCCCAGGGATCCCCCGAGCAGCGCCGCCGCGCCCAAGGAGGCGGTCAGCCCACGAGGCCGCGCCATTACCCACCCTGGTGTCCACGCCATGACCGGGATGCTACGTCCCGCTGGAGGCCGAGGAACCCTCGAACATCGCTGTGCGGATGCCGGTGGCGTCCACGGCGCGCAGGAAGGCGGCCGGTTCGCCAACCAGTTCGCCCAGCCCTCCGGCGCCGGGCCGGGTCAGGCGCCCGGCGCCGGCCCACGATGCGGTGATGGCGGCGACGGTGCCGGCGACCAGACCAGGACGGCCACTGACGCCGACGACCTCGGTGTGGGCCTGACCCTGCCGCCAGCCTCGGACCTCGGAGCGCACGGCGCCCACCAGGCCCTCGGGGTGGGGGGGACGCATCATCGGCAACCACGCTGTCGTGCGGTCCCGTCTGGTCGCCGCAACCCGGGCCGTCACCCTGCGGATCCCAGGGAAGGCGGGGACGAGCAGGATGGGATCGGCCCGGTCGCAGCGGTAGCAGTCAGCGCCTCCGACCGGCTCGGGGAACCACACCAGCTCGCGCCCTGACCCTCCCGGCCGGCGCCGCCACGCCCCGTCGTGGTACTCGACGGCCATCGACGACAGCGACGCGTGGTGGGCACGAGCGCAGGCCGGGCCGGCCGTCCCGGTCGACGCCACGTGCACCTCGTCGACCACGTCGAAGCGGGCGGCGGCCCAACGGGCCAGCACACAACCGAGGCCGGGAGCCAGGCCGGCCCCGGCGGCCACCGTCAGGCGTCGCTCCTGCGCCTCGCTGTGCAAACCGAGCAGGCTGCGAACGGCGAGCGGATCGTCGGCCGTGGCCACCACATGGGTGCCTCGCAGGAGGGCGGCGGCGGCCACCCGGCGCAGCTCACGGGAGTCGGTCACGATCACCGCGTCGGCGTCGTCGGGGACGCCGGCAGACGCCTCGGCTACCACCTCGACGTCGCCCCGGGCTCCGAGGGGCCGGGCCCGGCGACTGACGGCAACGACGGAGCGTACGGCCGGGTCGGTCACCAGGGTCTCAAGGGCCGCCCGACCCACGGCGCCCACACCGACCACCGCTATGCGCACACCAGCACCGGGGTCAACGTTGTGTCAGCCCAGATCGGAGCCCGACAGCTCCCGCCAACCGCCCCGCCGAGGTGGGGTCCCGCCGCTGCCCCGGAGACGAACCACGGTCATGGCCCCCACCGCCACGAACAGCGCCAGCAGGCTTCGACGCAGCACCCTCATCGTTGTCGGTTCTCGGCATCAGTCACGCCGACGAGGGTACCGGTCCGATCGACCGAGGTGCTCAGGCCACCCGGTCCGGTGCCGTGTCGGTGCTTGTCTCGTCGGCGTCGAAGGCCAGATCGGTGACGGCGATGTTGACCTCCACCACATCGAGACCGGTCATCGACTCGATGCGGTCGGTGACGTTCTGGCGCACGGCGTCAGCGACCTCGTGGATCGGGAAGGGGTAGCGGACCTTCATGGTCAGGTCCACCGCCGCCTGCTTGATGCCGACCTCCACGCCGACACCGGCGGTCTTGTGCTCCGAGCCGCGCACCCGCCCGACGACGCCGGCGATGGCGCCCGAGATGGCTCCCCCCAGACTGTCCACGCCGGAGACCTCCTGGGCGGCCAGAGAAGCGATCTTGGCCACCACCGACTCGGCGATGGTGGTGCGCCCGTGCTCATCACCAGTTGGCTCCACGGAGCTGCCGGGCGCGGCCGCCGAGGAGGCGACGGTGGTCTGGTCGGGCTTGCTGTCGGCCATGGTTGGCGCACCTTTCGTTATACCGGACGCATTGGTACGCCCGGGGTGTCTCCGGCGGGGGGTGTCGGTAAGCAGGTTCTGAGGCGGAGTCGTTATCTGTGTCTGTGTAGAGCCTGCATCGAGCCTGTTTGTCGCGAGTGTCGCTCAGAGTGCCGGGGTGGTGCCAACGACGGCGGGATCCTCGGCGCAGCGCCGAGCCAGGTCCTGGCCCCACGTCGCCGAATCGATGTGCCGCGACGGTAGGTAGGCGCCGGAGTCGAAGGTGGCGGACAGGATCCCCGGCGTCGTCAGACCGTCGGTGTGGCACACGCTGAAGGCGCCAAGCGCGCCGGGCCGGCCGGCCAACCAGGCGTCGAGCCAGGCCCGGATCAACGCTCCCACCAGAGACAGCTTGGGTCCGCTGGTGTCATAGTCGAAGTGGCTGTAGCCGGCCAGCGGCAACTCGACGGCCGGTACCCCGGCATCGCGCCAGCGGCTGAAGCCGGACAGCTTGAGGCTCGGGCTGGTGTTGGTGGGCTGAACGTCACAAGCGGTGTCGCTGGCGAAGCCGAGAGCTGGCACCCGCGGGGCCACCTCTCCCGCCACGGGCGGGGAGCAGAAGGTGAGCGGCGCCCCGCTGTCGCCCAGGAACGACCCTCGCAGGTCGTCGAGAGCCACGATGGCCCGGACGTTGCCCATGTCGGACAGACCCTGCGCCACGCTGGCCACCACCGAGCCCTCCGACCACCCGGCCAGGCCGATGTCGCCCGGGTCGGTAGCGGTCCCGTAGGGGTTCTCCAGCGGGTTGGCCAAGAAGTGCACTGCGGAGCGGGCAGCGTCGATGGCCACTCCGTAGCTGGCGTTGTGCTCCGGGGGCGTCGGGCTGGTCAGGGTCAAGGTGACGTAACCGGCGCCGGCCAGGTAGCGGGCCAGCCACCACATCTGGCACTGCTCGCCGTAGATCCCGTGCATCAGCACCACCGATGGCCGCAGCCCCGGGTACCGGGCAGTGTCGGCGGGCCGCAGGATGGTGCCGTCGTAGGCGGCGGGGACCTCACCGGGGCCGGGATCGAACATCGACGCCGGGGCGGACAGGGGCACGGCCGGCACAGCCGGGACGGAGACCCCCTGGGCCAAGGACAGACCCTGGTCGGGCAGGGTGACATCCTGGGCGGGGCAGGGGTCATAGGTCGACGACCCGCCGGAGACCGGTTGACTGCCCGACGGCAGGAGCGGGTCGGGGCCGGTTGCTGCGGGAGACGAGCTGCCCGCTGCCGGCGACGGGACGCCCGGCCCGTGGCCATTCCCTCCGTGTCGAGCTCCACCATCGGTCCCCATCGGCGCAAAGGTACGGCCGACAGCCACGGCCCGGGTCCCCACCGCGGCAGCCCTGCGGCCCGGCGGCCCGACGGCGATCGCCGTCGCGAAGGCCACGACGGCGACAAGCACCGTGCCCGTCAATCGTCGCTTCACTCCGACGACACTCCTTGCCGGTCACGGGACAAACCCCCCAAGGAGGCGTGGACTACGCCTGAGCGTAGTGGTCGCCGCCCGGCTAACGGCCTCGGGCTCAGGCCACGGTCGGCGCGACGAGCACCAGCGCCTCGCCGAGATGGTCCTCCCCCGGCGGAGAGCTTCGGGACATGGCTGTCATGCCCAGGGTCGCTGACGAGCGGGCCGCCGCCGATGCCATCCGCCAACACGGTGCCGCGATGATCGAATCGGCGCTGCCATCGTCGGCCGACCGGAGTGAACCGACCCAGGTGGCCCCAGAGAGCTGATCTGGGTGATTGACTGCGCCAGTGGGTACAGGAAGGTCATGCCCCGAGGCACTGACGATCCCGACCTGCCGGCGACGCTGCAGCGCTCGCCTGCCAAAGCGCAGCGGACCTACACCGAGACGCTGAGGTCCGCCGAGGAGGAGTACGACGGCGATGAGGAACGCGCTCACCGGGTGGCGTACGGCTCGTTGAAGCACTCCTTCGAGAAGATCGGCGACCACTGGGAACCCAAGGACGACAAGGGACCAAGCGACGCCCAGGCCGAGCAGAGCGGAGCAGCGGCCCGGAATCGCCCCAAGCCCACCGCCGAGGGCGTCGACGCCAACGCGTCGAAGGCCCACCTCAGGAGCGTGGCCAACCGCCTGGAGGTCAAGGGCCGCAGCACGATGAACAAGGACGAACTGGTGGACGCCATCAAGCGAACCAACCGCAGGCAGTCTGCCCAGGCCCGGTAGCGCCGGCACCGAAGCCC
>JALZAH010000350.1 GCA_030948425.1 Actinomycetota bacterium | reverse complement strand
TCTGGGCGGTTCGCTGCTATGCCCTCCGGGCTGCGGACAACTTGGCCTTCCTGGGCTTGGGCAACATGACCGGCGTCGACACGCCGCTCTGTTACTACCTTGACCGCCGTACGCAAGGTGGCGGCCGAGTTCGAGGAGACCCGATGGGTCATGCTGATCGACCTGGCGGGGGTCTGACCAATGCCTACGAAGGCCACGCTCAGGTCGCCTCCCGGGCCCTCGTCACCGTGGAGGCGACCCGACCTTGATCATGTCCGGCCCGTCGCCTCTGCGGGTCTTCGACGCCGGCGACGCCCACCAAGCTCGTCCTCATGAGCGCCCGTTTGCCCGATGAGATCGATGCGGTGCGACAATGGCGTCTCCGCTGTCGGCCGTCGGCCGTTCGACCCCGACGTCCGCCGGCTGGGTCGGGACGGCTCCCTGGCTGGCCTGCCCGCCGACAGCCCCGCGCTCGTTGCCGTCCGGGAGCTGGCCGCCAAGCTCCTCGGCGCGCAACCCCCTAGCGGGTGAGCGGCGACGAGCCGATATGCTCTGTGGGCCGGGGCACTGACCCGGGGATGCGGAAGGTGGGGGGCCCGAATGAAGATCGCCGTGACCGGAAAAGGGGGAACGGGCAAGACCACCGTCACGGCCGCCCTTGCCCGCACCTTCGCACGCCTCGGCACGGCGGTCATCGCCGTGGATGCCGACCCCAACCCCAATCTGGGCATCGCACTGGGTGTCGGTCTCGAGGCTAACGAGATGATGGAAGGCGTGGCCAACAGCGTTCTGAGGGAAGGAGCGGTACACCACCACCATCACGGCGACGCCGATGCCGCACCTGTACGGGAAGCCGAGGAGTTGCTGGACCAGCTCGGCCATCTCGCTCCTGACGGTGTCCGCCTGATCCAGACAGGCCGTATCGAACGGCCGGCCGAAGGATGTTTGTGCTGTGGCTCCCACCGTGCCACTCGCCGGATGTTCGAGGAGCTCTCCGCCGAGGACCGCCTGGTCATCGCCGACCTCGAAGCGGGTGTGAACGATCTGTGCTGGGCGAGACCCAAGCCGACGGACACCGTGCTGATCGTTGTGACCCCCGATCGCAACGCCATCGAGAACGCCAAGCGCACGATCCAGGTGGCTCATGATCTCGACGTGGGCCGGGTGCTGGTGGCCGCCAACCGCATCGAGCACGCCGGGGAGTCGAGACGGCTGGGCGAGCTGCTCGGCGCAGTGGAGATGGTCGAGATCCCCGAAGACCCGGCCGTCGCCGCCGCCGAGCGCCGGGAACTGTCGCCCCTCGACCTGACGCCCGGGTCGCCGGCCATGCTGGCCGTCCACGCCCTAGCCCTCCGCCTGGTCCGCTGAACGCGGCGGTCACGCGACCACTGCCCCCCGCAATCGACGGCGGTGGCAGTTCGAAAGAAAGCCGCAGGACGTTCCGCCCTCGTAGGTGACTGACCGTCGCGAGCTTGGCCGAGCCTGCGGCGTTGGGCAGCCCGAGCCACCCACGCACGTCTGCCAGCGATCACTGGCAGACGTGCTTCGAGGGATCCCCAGCCCTCTGCGGGTCCGACGTCTACGGGAAGAACGGCTGACGGATGGCGCTGGGCAGCGGCAGAGGATCGTCGCCGCTCATGCCGAAGTTGAGGGAGGTCCCATTGAAGACGAACCAGGTTCCCGTTGAAGGTCGGAACACGGCGACGTCGGTCGATCCGTCACCGTTGTAGTCACCGGGCACGGGGACGTCCCCCGAGGCGCCCCAGTTGACGGTGATCCCGCCGACCCCGGCGACGTACCAGGTGCCGGTCGATGGCCGGAACACCGCGATGTCGGTCGTGTGGTCACCGTTGTAGTCACCGGGCACGGGGATGTCGCCGCTGGTCCCGAAGTTGAGGACGGCCCCACCCTGGACGTACCAGGTACCGGTCGACGGCCGGAAGACGGCCAGTTCGGTGACGCCATCGCCGTTGTAGTCGCCTGGCACCGGGATGTCGCCATCGATGCCGAAGTTGACGGCGGTGCCGTTGGCCATGTACCAGGTCCCGGTGGACGGCCGGAAGACGGCCAGTTCGGCGGAGCCGTCACCGTTGTAGTCGCCCGGGACCGGGATGTCGCCGCTGGTTCCGAAGTTGGTGGCGGTGTCGGCAAAGGTGCCGTTGCCGGTGGACGTGTGGAGGTACCACGTGCCCGTCGACGGCCGGAACACCGCAGTGTCGGCGATGCCGTCTCCGTTGTAGTCTGCCGGCACCGGGATGTCGCCGCTGCCCCCGAAGTTGGTGGCGGCCGGCGTCACGCCGTTGACGAACCACTGGCCGGTCGACGGTCGGAACACCGAGATGTCGGTGTTCGTGTGGCCCCCGAAGTCGGCCGGCGGCGGCCGTCGTCGTGACTGGAAGGCGAAGATCTGACCGGCGTCCTGGACGCCGTTCACATCCTTGAACGGTGCGCCGGCCAGGTAGTCCTGCTTGCCGTCGCCGTCGAGGTCGCCGGGGGCGGCGATCCCCCAGCCCAGGTTGGGCCCGAGGTTCGAGGGCGTGCTGGTCTGGCGGTCGGCGTCCGGCAGCTCGAAGGCCTTGAGGACGACGGCCGTGCCGGCGGTGGCGCTGGCCGGACCGTCGAACACGTAGGTACCGCCGCTGCCGGTGGCACCGGCCACGTGGTGCGGGGAGGCGCCGACGTAGAAGTCGGCCCTGCCGTCGCCGTTGTAGTCGGTGGTGGTCATCGTCCAGCCGAACTGGCCGCCCAGCTCTGGTGACGGGTCATCCACGGTGACCAGCACCTGGCCGATTCCCGTGGCCACGGTGGACTTGCCGTCGAAGATCCATGCCCGTCCCTGGCCCGCACCGGTCGGGCCGTCCTGGCCGAACCCGTTGGCGTAGATGTCGGGGACGCCGTCGCCGTTGATGTCACCGGGCGAGTTCGGAGCCGCGTCCTGGAACCCGAACGTGGCTCCTGCCTGGGGGACCGGGTCATCGATCCTGGCCAGAAGCGCACCGGTGGCCCCGCTGAAGAGGTACTCCCGGCCCTGGCCGACGCTGCCGCCCACGGTGAGGTTGGAGGCGTCGACCAGCTGGTCGGGCACGCCGTCGCCGTTGAGGTCACCCGGGCTCTGCACCGCCAGCCCGAGGTTGCCGCAGTTGGCCGTGCAGGCCGTGCCGGCGTTCGCCACCTGGTCGGCGACTGGGAGATCGATCGTCCGGAGTAGGGCGCCGTTGGAGCCGCTGAAGATGAAGGCCTCGCCCTGGTTCTTGCCGCAGCCGGCGGGGATGGGTGTGATGTCCCCGCAGGCCAAGTCGCCGGCGTTGGCCTGGGTCCCGGCGGTCCCCTGCGCGGCCGTCACGGCTGCGGCGCAGGCGGCGGTGTCACACACGTCCTGGTTCGACGCACCCAGGATGATGTCGGGGACACCGTCACCGTTGATGTCGCCGGCCCGGCCGATGCGCGACCCGAACCGGGAGGTGTTGGCGGCGCTGCCCTGCGGGTTGGGGTTGTTCAGGGAGTAGAGCAGGCTGCCGTTGGCCCCGCTGAACACCCACGCCTCGCCCTGCTTCTCGTTGCAGCCGTTGGGCTCCGGGCTGGCCGGAGAGGTGCAGCCTCCGAGACCGGGCTGCACCGGCACGTTCTGGGCGTCCGTACCGGACACGATGTCGGGGATGCCGTCGCCGTTGACGTCGCCGGGGGACGAGATGTAGAAGCCGAACGCGGCGGCGTTGCCCGGGGCCACCACCGGCGCCTCGACGGTGTAGATGACCTGCAGGGTGCGCCCGCTGACGGCGTAGACCCGGCCTTGGTTGGGGTTGCCGCCTACGGTCGCGAAGGGGTCCGCGGTCCAGAAGTCCTTCACCCCGTCGCCGTTGAGGTCACCGGCGGTCACCGGG
>JALZAH010000349.1 GCA_030948425.1 Actinomycetota bacterium | reverse complement strand
TGCCTCAGGCCGGCAGGCCGGCACGGCGGCCCGACCGTTGCTTCGCTTCGACCAGATAGGCGCTCTTGGCGACCGGCCCGATGCCGACATCGCCCGCTCCGAGACAGAGGCCGCCCTCATCGTGTGGACGTCGGGCACGAGCAGCGCCCCCAAGGGCGTCACGCTCTCGTTGGCCAACATCGCCTACGTGGTGCGCCAAGGTGTCGCCGCCCACGACCTGGACGCCGACGACCGGTGGCTGTCCTTCCTGCCCCTCAACCACATGTTGGAGCTCTCGTGCGGCCTCCTGGCCGCCATGGCCACGGGAGCCAGCTTCGCCTTCGTGGGCTCCAGTGCGCCCGGCCCGGTCGCCACCGCCATGGCCGAGCGACGGTGCACCCGGATGACGGTGGTGCCGGCGTTTCTGGCCGCCCTCCTCGCCCACATCGAGGCGACGGGGCCGGCGGGCTTCCCGACGGGAAGGCGGTTGAGCCTCCACTGCGGAGGTGCCCCTCTCGATGCCGCGGTAGCCCGTCGCCTCGAGCGCTTCGGTATTCCCGTCTACACCGGCTACGGCCTCACCGAGACGGCCCCCGTCGTCGCCGTGAACACCCCGGCGGCCTGCCGCCCCGGCTCGGTAGGCCGCCCCCTGCCGGGCACCGAGGTCCGTATCGCCACCTCCGGTGAGGTCCTCGTTCGCTCCCCCGGGGTCATGGTCGGGTACTGGGACGACGCCGCCCTCACCGAGGCCGCCATCGACGGCGGCGGCTGGCTCCACACCGGTGATCTCGGGCATCTCGACGCCGACGGGTTCCTCCATGTCACCGGCCGGGCCAAGACCCTGATCGTGCTGGCCAATGCCAAGAAGGTGCAGCCCGAGGAGGTGGAGGAGGTGCTCGCCGGCAGTGCCCTGCTGGCCGAGGCGTGCGTGGTGGGCTGGCCCGTGGGAGACGCCGACCAACGGGTGGGCGCAGTGGTGGTCGCCGGGCCCGCCCTCCGCCGGCGCTGCCCCAGCCCCGAGGCGTTGGCCGCTGCGGCCGAGGGCGAAGTGGCCCGCCTCACGGCCGGGCTGGCCGCCTTCAAGCGCCCCGTGGTCGTCCGGGTGATCGACGGCGCACTGCCCCGCACCGCCAAAGGGTCGATCCGCCGGACCGAGGTGCTGCGGCTCGTCGTCGGGGCCCCGTACCACCGTTCCGGTCACGCTTCTGCGGGCCCTGACCCGTAGAAACGTGACCAGAAGACCAGCGGATGACTGAGCAGTCAGCCGTTCTCGGTCCAGACTGGGCCGATGAACTTCCGTCTGTCACGTTCACCCCGCCACGCCCTGTCGGGCTCGGTTCTGGCCGTGGTACTGCTGGCGGCGGCGTGCTCGTCGGGGACGCCCAAGGCGAGGACCGACACGCCCGAGCCGGCCAAGTCGCCGCCGGCGACCGTCACCCCCGCAGGCACGGTCGTCGCCGTCGGCGGTGAACCCGAGGGAATGATCGCCGACCCGGCCACCGGCCTGGTGGCCATCGGCGTCCGGGGGCCCGACGGGGTGGTGATCGTCAACCACGAGGGAGGCGTCGTGCGGCGGGTCCCCCTCAGCGGCGCACCCCGCCACCTGGGCTTCGATTCCTCGTCCCACCTGGTGCTGGCGCCCACCGAGGGATCCGACAAGCTCGAGACCATCGACCTGGAGACCGGATCGGTCACGTCCAGCACCCCGGTCGGGCGCCAGCCCCATGATGCCGCCGCCGCTGCCGGCCGCCTGTTCGCCGGCAACGAGTTGGCCGACTCCCTCTCGGTGATCCAGGACGCCAAGGTCACGACGGTTCTGCCCATGCCCGTGCAGCCAGGCGGCGTCGCCAGCAACGGGCGCACGGTGGCCGTGGTGGGGGTGCGGGGCCGTCAGATGGAAGTGGTCGACGCCGCCACCCTGAGCCCGGTCGGCAAGATCCAGAGCGGTGTGGGCCCGACCCATGTGGTCTCCGGGCCCGACGGCCGGTACTACGTGGCCGACACTCAGGGCGATCAGATCATCGTCTACACCGACCAGCCCAAGCTGGCGCAAGTGGGAACCACCGCGGCGGTGGGCGCTCCCTACGGCATCGCCGTCGACGGAGGGCGCAAGCGCCTCTGGGTGACGCTGACGGCCCGGAACCAGCTGGTCGAGTACGACATCAGCGGTCGCCTCCCCAAGCGCCTGGCCACCTTCCCGACCGTGCAGCAACCCAACAGCGTGGTCGTCGACGCTCCCACGGGCCTGGTCTTCGTGGCCGGGGCCACGCCAACCGGCGAGCTGCAGATCCTCCGGCCCTGAGTCGCCGGCCGGCGGTTCTGGCTCTCCTACCGTCTGGGGCGTGACACGCGGCCATCCCAGCCGGATCAAGCTCCGGCTGCTCGTGGCCGGCATCGTCGTGGTGATCGCCGCCGGAACGATCGCCACCGCCTTCACCGCCCCGCTGGCCACGCGTCACCCCCTCCTGCTCATCACTCTCGACGCCCGCAACCGCTACCTCATCCTGGCCCGCAACGTCGATCTCGTTCCCTTCCTGATCATCGGAACGCTCCGGCGACTGCTCTCCGATCCCCTCTACTGGCTCCTGGGCCGGTGGTACGGAGACCGGGCCATCCGCTGGCTGGAGACCAAGGGTGGCGGCGGCGTGCTCGTGACCTTCACCGAGCGGGTGTTCGCCAAGGCCGCCTACCCCATGGTGTTCCTCTTCCCCGGCGCCATCGTGTGTGCCCTGGCCGGCAGGACGGGCATGCCCTTCGCCGCGTTTCTCGTCGTGAATGTTGCCGGGACCATCGCGTCGGTGTCGGTCCTGCGCCTCTTCGGCGACATCCTCGGCGGGCCCGTCGACGCCATCCTGGGCTTTTTCAACCGGCACCTGGTGGCTACGACGATCGTCACCGTCAGCCTGGTGGTGCTCTCCCTGATGCTCAGCCATTTTCAGGGCAAGTCCGAGATCCCCTCTGTCGACGACCTCGAAGGCGGACCGGACGCCGGTTCCGAGGAGTGAGCCAGTGGCGTCGCCGGGTAGGGAGAGCGCGACATCTAGGAGAGGGGACCCAATGGTCTCGTTCGGGTACACGATCATGGGCGAACAGGCGGGGCCCAAGCAGCTCGTCGCCGACGCCCGGCGGGCCGAGGAGGCGGGCTTCGATTTCCTGGCCGCCAGCGATCACTACTTCCCATGGGTCGAAGAGCAGGGCCACTCACCGTACGCGTGGTCGGTGCTCGGCGCAGTGGCCGAGGTGACCGACCAGATCGAGCTCATGACGTACGTCACGTGCCCGATCAAGCGCTACCACCCGGCGATCGTGGCCCAGAAGGCGGCGACGATCCAGCTGCTCTCCGACGGGCGCTTCACCCTCGGCCTCGGGTCGGGAGAGAACCTCAACGAGCACGTGGTCGGGGGCGCCTGGCCGCCGGTCGACATCCGCCACGAGATGTTCGCCGAGGCGCTCGAGATCATCCGACCCCTGCTCGCCGGCGAGACCGTCACGTTCCGCGGCAAGCACCTCGAAGCCGAGAACGCCAAGCTGTGGGATCTCCCTGAGCACCCACCGAAGATCGCCTGCGCGGTGTCGGGACGCCGCAGCTGTGACCTGGCCGGCCGGTACGCCGACGCCATGATCGCCGTCCAGCCCGACCCCGATCTCGGCGACCGCTTCGACAAGGCGGGTGGGGCAGGAAAGCCTCGCGTCGGTCAGGTGGGGCTCTCCTACGATCGCGACCGGGCTGCGGCCACGAAGCGGGCCCACGAGCACTTCCGGTGGTTCACCGGCGGATGGGACGTGATGGCCGAGCTACCCGCACCAGCGCACTTCGCGTCGGCCTCTCAGTTCGTTCGGGAGGCCGACGTCGCCGAGCAGATCCCCTGTGGCCCCGACGTCTCCGTCCACGTGGCCGGTGTGAAGGAGTTCGTCGACGCAGGCTTCACCCACGTCGCCGTGGTCCAGATCGGCGGCGACGCCCAGGACAGCTTCTTCGACTGGGCGGAGAAGGAGCTGCTGCCCGAGCTGCGCAAGCTGGGATAGCGCCCGCCCTC
>JALZAH010000340.1 GCA_030948425.1 Actinomycetota bacterium | reverse complement strand
ACCTTGCGCCGCTCGAAGTGACCGAGGAACTCCTGCCACTCCTCGTCGGTGGGCACGCGATACTCCTCGCTCGGCCGCAAGGACCGACGCCGGGCCAGGAACGCCAAGTGGGCCTGGATGGCCTCTTCGGGGTAGACGGCCTTGTAGCCGAGGGTGACGTTGATGTCGCGATGGCCAGCGATGACCTGGGCGATGTGCGGCGGCAGCCCGTTCATGATGGCGTCGGTGATGAACATCCTGCGGAAGTCGTGCGGGGTGTAGTGCAGCGTCTCGCCGTCGGCGGAGTCAACCAGGCCGGTGTGGTCCAGCGCGCCGGCCAGCAGGTCGCGGACGGTGCTGTAGGAGAACGCTCGGTGCTCGTTGCCGACGGGGCGCTGGAACAGCAGAGGGGCCGGCGGTGACCACACCCGTTCATGTTGGTCGTAGGCGGCGACGAGTGGCACCGCTCCGGCCTGGCCCCGGACCCGACGGATGATGGTGGAGAGCACGTCGGCGAGGCCGGGGCTGACGACGAGGAGTCGTTCGGCGTCGGTCTTCGACGGGACGATCTGTAACAAGGGCACGAGCTCGCCGGTGGTCGGAAGGCGATACTTCACCAGGCTGTGGTGGCTGAGCTCCAGGAGTTCCTCGACGCGGATGCCGGTGGCCCGCAGCACCTCGACGGTGGCCCAAGCCCAGAACGCGTGCGCTTCTTCACGCCACAAGTCACGTCGCCGGCCTGATGTGGGGTCGTCCACCCAGACCTTGCCGAGCCCCGAGCGCGCGCCGATGACGGAGCGGACCAGGGTCGTTCCCTCGGCGGTGAACGCTTCTCCCGGCCCGGCCCCACGCGCCGCCTCAAGCAAGGCCTCGGCACTCTTGCGCCGTTGTTCGACGCTGCGGACGACGACGGGCAGCACCGGCAGGCGCTCACGAGTGCGGGCGTCCATGCGAGCCTTCAGACGGCGTTGAGCCTTCTTCCGGTTGATCTCCTCCGCACCAACGGGACACGGAGCGACCCATGGGCCCCAGCGCCCCGGGTCCTCGACCGCCCAGTGGGCCAGGTCAAGGTAGAACGACCGCACCGGGGTCAGGCACTCCCGGTAGTTGATCCGCTCGACGGCGAGTTCCACGCGCTCGCCCGTCGGCGTCGTGGTGGTCTTCGGCATCGTGCGCAGGCGCCGCTTCCAGCCGTCGGCGATGTCGCGAGAAAGGCGGAGGCTGTCGATGCCAGGGTGATGGCGCTCGATGTCGGCCCAGAAGAGCTTGCCCAAGAAGTTGGCCAGGGAGTCGAGGCTGTTGTAGTCGAGGGCCGGCTGGCGCTCTTGCAAGTAGTCCACCAGCAGGTCCCGGACCGGACCACATCTGAGGTGGTAGCGGTCGATCATCTGCTCCGGCGTGCGCTGGCCGTTCGTTCGCAGTGCCCGCAACGCGGGGGGTGCTCCGGGCCCGAAGATCCCCAACTGGTGCAGCACCCGGTAGAGCAGGGCACGGCCATCGGCTGGGCTCGAACGGAGGTCCTCGGCCTCGAAGAGCTCCAGCACGTCACCGATGGTGATGTCGTCAAGCTCACCGCCTTTGGCCGCGACGATCAGGGCGCTGCGGTAGAGCACGCGGCCCCGGGCCACGACCGACATTCCGGCGTCGTCACCGCACAGCGCCCGGAGGCGGGCGAAGCCCTCGGGATCCCGGATGGCGGTGATGTGGCGGACGAGGAGGCCTCCCCGGGCGAAGCCGCCGTCCACTAGCCAGCCCAGCGAGGGACGCAGCACCTCGGCGCACACGGCGACACACGTCGCCTCGACCAGCGCCGAGTGGCGCCACTCGATCTCGTGGCCGTGGGAACGCAGCCACGTCGTCGGCACCTCTCGCCACGCCCCGTGCGCCGCATCCGCTCCGCTCGCGATCCATCGTTGCTGCCAGTCGCGGCCCGGCTGGTCGGCCAGCCAGTCGAGCAGGAGTCGCGCTCCGAGGGCGCGCCTGGTCCGCGACGCGCTCTCCTTCACGAACGGCGCCGATGTCACACGGGCCAGGACCTCCTCGGCCCCTTGCCGCGTGGCCGGCCATGATGCTGGCGGGACACGAGGCTCGAACCTGACCGGTGCCACCAAGGGCCCGCTGGTCGCCAACCGCGACGCTGTCTCCGGCGACGCGTGCGCGACGCTCATCAGCCCTCTCCGAACAGAACGTCGAGGGTCTCCGGCGCGTAGCCGGGCGCCGGCATCGCCGCCGCCCTCTCAGCCGCTCGTGCGGTCTGCTCGGCATGGTGGGCCAGCACCCGGCGGATCACGTCCTCCTTGCGCGGCGTCAGGTAGATCTGGGTGGTGGTCAGCTGGGCGTGGCCCAGCACGAGCTGGACGTCGGTGAGCGGAAGCGCCGGGTCTTCCGACATCCGGTAGGCGGCGGTGTGGCGCAACGAGTGCAGCGTGGTCGCAGTGCCCGCTCGGGTGTTGACCCGCTCGAACATCCGATGGGCGCCGTGGTAGGTGAGCGGCCGAGTCGGCCCACGCAGCGTCCACCACAGCGGCTGCCGACGCCCGGGCGGGATCCGATCGGCCATCTCCAGCTGGTAGAGCCGCAGCCACACGAAGGCGTCGGTGGACGCAGGGAGCTCCTGGGTCGCTCGGCTGCCCTTGCGGACCACGCTGATGAGCTGGCGACCAGGGTCCACGCCGGCAACGGTCGCCGACAACAGCTCGGAGGCCCGGGCCCCGGTGGAGACGTAGAAAGCGACCAGCGCCCGGTCCCGGTGTGATCCCAGCCGGGCGAAGATTTCGTTGAACTCGGCATCGGGGACGCTGCGGGGGATCCTTGTGGGCACCGTCGGCCGGTAGAGGCCCGTGCGCTCGTTGCGGTGGGGCTCCATGGGGTTGTGGTGCGCGTTGGCCCGGCGGGTGGTCCGGGCCCGGTCCAGGGGGAACGGGTTGAGGATCGGGCCGGTCCCCTCCTCGCGGTGGAAGTCGTAGAAGCCGCGCAGCACGGTCTCGCTGTGTGCACGCACCGACGGCGCGTAGGCTTTGGCCGGCGCGGCGGCGAGCGGTGCCCCGGTGGCCTCGTCCCGGTGACGCCAGTGAACCCGGGAGGGTTTGGCCGCCACCTGCAGCCAGCGGCAGAAGTCCCGGGCCTCGGCCCTCGTCGCCCGGTCCCAGGCCACCCCCGCAGCCCACAAGAAACGGAACCACCTCAGCAGGTCCATCCCGTAGGAGCGGGTCGTGGCCGCAGACCGCCCCGCCGCTTGGAGCTCGCGGAACCATGCCGAGACCGCCTCGACGGGTGTCCCGGCCGGGTCAGTGAGCCGGTAGGGCTCCCAAGGGTCGCCGGTGGCCAGCAGCCGACCGACCCGCGGTGGGACCATCGTCGACAGATCCCTCGAGGTCTCTCTGCTGTCCATGAGCGGGGAGGTCTAACACAGCACCGCCACCCCAACAGGGATGCTGACCTGCCCTTATGCCACGGAGAGTTCAGTCAATAGGTAGTGGCGGCCGGCGGCCACCATCTCCGGGTGGCGGACGGCCACGCCGGCCACGTGCTCCATCGTCACCGTCTTCTCGTTGTCGGTGAGCAGATAGGTCGGAGCACCACCCACCCCGCGCAGCGTGGCATCGAGGCAGGCCACCAGGGTGCCGAGGGTGCGGTCCCAAGTCGGGATCACCACCCGGAAGCGACTCCACGCCACCCAAGCGCAGAACAGGTTGGTGCGTCGACCGCCGATGCGGGGGCCTTCGCCCCAGTCGAACTGCAACCACATCCCCGGCTCGGGGACCCAGGGCCGATAGCGGCGGCGATGGCCGGACCGCCAGGCCTGCTTGGCCTCGGCCACGGCGCGGCGGGTGGTGCGC
>JALZAH010000336.1 GCA_030948425.1 Actinomycetota bacterium | reverse complement strand
ATTGAAGTGACCGTCGCCGGGCACACAGGTACACAGCACCCTCATACGAGGTCTCCCTTCCCGCTCTTGTCGACACTAACGCTGCGCGAAGCTGAACTTGCATGCGAGAACGGGTCGACTGGCATCGGGATGAGTGAAGACGAGAGGTCGGGCACGCTCGCCGACCTGCTCCGCCTCCGCGCCCACGACGACCCCGGCGCGGTGGCCATGACGGTCGACGGCGTCGGCAGCCTCGACTACGGGAGCTGGGAGGCGCGGTCGAACGCGGTGGCGCGCGGGCTCGTCGCCCGTGGCGTCGATCGCGGCGACCGGGTCCTCCTGCTCTTCGACAACGCCCGGTGGAACGACTACGCGGTGTCGTACCTTGCCGTGCAGAAGGCGGGGGCGACGGCGGTACCGGTGGGCACGCGTTTCGCCGGTCCCGAGCTGGCCCGGGTGGTCGACCACAGCGGTGCGGTCGCGGTGGTGTTCCCGCCCGACCTGGTGCCGAAGGAGCTGACCGGGGAGGCCGATTCACCGTGGGCGTCCACGCCCGACGACCTTGCCGATGGCCAGAGCACGGAACACTTTCAGGTCTCCGTCGCGCCCGTCGACCTGGCCGAGATCCTCTACAGCTCGGGAACGACGGGCGCTCCGAAAGGGGTGGCCGTCTCCCACGCCAACATCGCCTTCCACGATCCCCCTCCCGACGATGGCGACTCGGGGCGGGCCATGTTGGTGCACGCCTTCCCGGTGGGCACGAACGCGGCCCAGGAGGTGCTGCGGGTTCCGCTGCGGCGTCCCGACCGGACGGTGATCGTCATGGCCGCCTTCGACCCGGAGCGCTTCTGTGCCCTCGTCGCCGAGCACGGCGTGCGGCGGATACAGCTCGTCCCGGCCATGGCCCATGTGCTGGTGTCGTCGGGGGCCACTCGGCGCCACGACCTGTCGTCGGTGAGGCGGGTGGTGCTCTCGTCGGCCCCCACGCCGCCCGCCCTTCTCCCCCTCCTGGCCGAGGCGTTCCCCAACGCCGTGCTGTGGAACACCTACGCCCTCACCGAGGGAGGCACGGCCCGCACCCTGCTGGTCGCCGCCCTGGGCCGACCGGGATCGGTGGGCAAAGGTGTCGGCGGGACCGAGGTCCGGGTGGTCGGCGCGGGTGACGGCGACGGGGGCGACGATCTGCCCGTCGGTGACACCGGCGAGGTGTGGCTGCGTCGCCCCGGCGCCCCCCTGCGGTGGTACTTCGGCGACCCCGAGGCCACCGCGGCCACGTTCGTGAGTGGCTGGCTGCGCACGGGCGACCTCGGGTATCTCGACGCTGAAGGCTACCTCTACCTGGTTGACCGCAAGAAGGACGTGATCGTCACCGGGGGCCTCAACGTGGGCTCCCTCGAGGTCGAAGACGTGCTCCGGGAGCACCCCGACGTGGCCGACGTGGCCGTGTTCGGTGTCGCCCACCCGGTGCTCGGCCAGGATGTCGGCGCCGCGGTGGTGCTGCGTACCCCGGTGTCGGCCCGCGACCTGATGGCGTTCGCCCGCCATCGTCTGGCCGAGTACAAGACCCCGCACCACATCTTCGTGGTCGACGCCCTACCCATGACCGCGTCGGGGAAGGTCCTCAAGCGGGAGCTGCGCGACCGCTTCGCCGATGTCTTGCCCGGCCCAGGCGCCGGCAGCCCCGGGGCGATGGCGCGCACGCCCACCGAGGCAAGCATCGCGGGCATTTTCGAGGAGGTGCTCGATCGCCGCCCGTTCGGTGTCGACGACGACTTCTTCGACTACGGCGGCCATTCGCTGGCCGCGGCCCAGATCGTCGCCCGGGTCAACGAGACCTTCGGCATCGAGCTGGCGGTCACCGCGGTGTTCGACGCAGCCACGGTGGCCGAGCTGGCCCGGTTGGTCGACCAGGCACCGGGGGTCTCGCCGGCCCGGGCCGGCGGGGAGCACGGATGAACAAGCTCGCCCGCACAATGGCCCGCGACCTGGGCGCAGCCGTGGGGACCACGGTGCGGGTGTGCGGGCTGGTCGAGGACCTGAGTGACGACGACGGTCACCGGTGGGCCCGGCTGCGCGACGTCACCGGCGAGGTACCGCTGTTCCGCGGTCGTTCCGGCAGCGCCGACCCGATCGCCGGGATCCTCGCCGCTGTCGGGCTGGGCTCGGCCGTGGAGGCGGTCGGCCAGGTCATGGCCGGGGGAGAGGCCGGCCCCGATGCGGGGTTCCACCTCGACGTGACCGAGCTCGATGTGGTCGGCCCGGCCATGGGGGCGCTGCCCGTCGACGGTTCCTCGACGCTGTCCGATCGCCTCGACTGGCGGTTCGTCGACCTGCGCCGGCCGCGCAACCGGCTCATCTTCGAGGTGCAGACCACGGCCGAGGAGGCCATGCGCGCCTACTGGCACGAGCACGGT
>JALZAH010000269.1 GCA_030948425.1 Actinomycetota bacterium | reverse complement strand
GGCGACTCGATCGCTGCCGTCACACCGATGGTGCCCATCTGCAGCCACACCGCACCTCCTCGCCCAGCGGCTCGGCTTTGGCCGTCCTGCGGAAGGTGGACACCGGACCCACCCGCCGGCGGCCCCGGTCGGGTAGGTTCGCCCACCGTGATCCTGTCGGACCGGACCATACGTGCCGCCCTCGCCGCCGGGCGCATCGGCATCGACCCCCTTGACCCCGCCGACATCCAGCCGTCGTCGGTCGACCTGCACCTCGATCGCTTCTTCCGGGTGTTCCGCAACCACACCATGCGGGTCATCGACGTCAAGCAGAGCCAGGAGGAGCTGACCGAGCTGGTGGAGATCGCCGACCAGGAGGTCTTCGTCCTCCACCCCGGTGAGTTCGTCCTCGGTTCGACCGCGGAGCGGGTCAGCCTGCCCGACGACATGGTCGGGCGCCTGGAAGGAAAGAGCAGCCTGGGACGGCTAGGTCTGCTCATCCACTCCACCGCCGGCTTCGTCGATGCCGGCTGGGACGGCTACCTGACCCTGGAGCTGTCCAATGTGGCCAACCTGCCGATCATCCTCTACCCGGCCATGAAGATTGGCCAGATCAGCTTCCTGCAGATGACCACCCCGGCCGACCACCCCTACGGCTCCGGCGAGCTGCGCTCCAAGTACCAGGGACAGCGGGGGCCGACACCCAGCCGGTACTCCGAGAACTTCGACAACCTGCCCTGAGGGGCCGAAGACCCGACCGTCGCGCCGGGGGGCGCCGCCCGAACCATCAGCGCCGGACCGGGATGCTCAGCTGCGGTTGCCGGACCACGAAGAGCCCGAGGAGCTACCCGAGTCGGGCGCCGGTCTCATCCCCACCACCTGGCGCCGCCGCAGCGGGGACAGGGTCAGGAACTGCATGGTCAACCAGAAACCGAAGAACACGGTGGCGCCCACCACCCGACCCGCCGACAACCCGAGCGTGATGACCAGGATGGTGGCCGCCACCGGATAGACCAGATAGAGGCCGCGGACCTTCCACACGTCGGCTGACGCCAGGGGCGCCTGGGGCGCGTCCCGCTCCGCCCCACCCTGGGCTCCAATTTTCTCCCACCACGATTCCGGCATGGTAAGACCCTCGCAGACCTGAGGCCCCGGCACCGTTCACCCTGCCCCGCCCCGCGCCGCCGGTCGGGATGACCGGCCGGTGACGGGGACACCAGCGGAACCCGGCAAGACGTCCGGCGGCTCGTAGGCTCAGAGGGGTGATCGGCGCCCGTGCCCTGTTGGAGACCCTGCTGGCCGGCGGGGTTGACACCTGCTTCATGAACCCGGGGACCTCGGAGATGCACTTCGTGGCCGCCCTCGACGACGTCCCGGCCATGCGCTCGGTGCTCGCCCTCTTTGAGGGGGTGGCCACCGGGGCGGCGGACGGCTACGGGCGGATGACCGGTCGTGCGGCGGCCACACTCGTCCATCTCGGTCCCGGCCTGGGCAACGGCCTGGCCAACCTCCACAACGCCCGCCGGGCCCGAACCCCGGTGGTGAACGTGGTCGGCGACCACGCCACCTACCACCAGGGCTACGACGCCCCGCTGCAGTCCGACATCGACACGTCGGCCGCCAACGTGTCCTCCGCCATCATCCGCCCCGCCGATCGGGCCGCCCTGGCCGGTGACGCAGCCCGAGCCGTGGCCCTGGCCACCGGTCCCCCCGGCGGGGTGGCCACCTTGATCGTGCCCGCCGACATCTCCTGGTCCGACGGCCCCGGGCCCGCCGGGCAGGCTCCGAGCGCCGGGTCGCTGCCCGTCGACGCCGCCGCCGTCACCGCCGCCGCCCAAGCGCTGCGCTCCGGCGGGCGAACCGGGTTCCTGGTCGGCGGTGACGGCACCCGACGCCAACCCCTCATGGTGCTGGGCGACGTGGCCCAACAGTTCGGGGCGGCCACCATCTGCGAGACGTTTCCCGCCCGCCTGGAGCGCGGCGCCGGCATCCCCCCGCTGACGCCACTGCCCTACCTGGGGGAGATGGCCGCCGATGTGCTCGACGGCCTGACGCATCTGATCCTGGTCGGGGCCCGCTCGCCGGTGAGCTTCTTCGCCTACCCCGGAAGGCCCAGCGACCTGGTCCCCGCCGGCTGCACCGTCCACCAGCTGAGCGAACCTGGACAGCCGGCACTGGGCGCCCTCCAGGCGCTGGCCGCCGAGCTCGATGTGGCCCCCGGCACCTGGAAGGCGACCGATGCCGAACGTCCCCCGCCGCCGTCGGGATCCGACGCCCTGAGCGCCGAGGCCATCAACCGGGCGGTCGGTGCCCTCATGCCCGAGGGCGCCATCATCTCCGACGAGTCCGCCACCTCCGGCTTTCGGGCCCGAGGGTCGACCGCGGGTGCGCCGCCCCACGACTGGCTGACCCTGACCGGGGGCGCCATTGGCCAAGGGCTTCCCGTCGCCGTGGGTGCTGCGGTGGCCAGCCCGGACCGGCGCGTCATCGCCCTGCAGGCTGATGGCGGCTCGCTCTACACCATCCAGGCGCTGTGGACCATGGCCCGGGAGGGCCTCGACGTGGTCACCGTCATCTACAACAACCGGTCCTACGCCATCTTGAACATGGAGCTCGACCGGGTGGGCGCCGCCGCCGGCGACCTGCGGGCCCGGGCCATGTTGGACCTGTCCCGGCCCGACATCGACTTCGTGTCCATCGCCGCCGGGCTGGGCGTGGCCGCCACCAGGGCCACCACGGCCGGCGAGCTCACCGACCGCCTGGCCACCGCCCTGGCCACACCTGGCCCGTCGCTCATCGACGCCATCATCTGAGAGGTTTGCCAGCCGCCCCGGTTGCGATACATGTGGTAGATGCCTCTCAACGGTGAATACCAGCCATCCACCCAGCAGTGGGTCCGCGACCAGGTCGATCTCTACGAGGGTTCCGGTGGGACCGAGGGCACCACGTTGACCGACCGGGGCATCCCCGTCGTGGTGGTCACCTCGGTGGGAGCCAAGTCGGGCAAGCTGCGCAAGAACCCGGTCATGCGGGTGGAGCACGACGGTGCCTACGCCCTGGTGGCATCGAAGGGGGGTGCTCCCGAGAATCCGGTGTGGTTCTACAACCTGGTGGGCAACCCCAACGTCGAGGTCCAGGACGAGACCCAGAAGTGGGACATGACCGTGCGTGAGGTGAGCGGTGACGAACGGGCCACCTGGTGGGACCGGGCGGTGGCCGTCTACCCCGACTACGCCGACTACCAGAAGAAGACCGACCGCCGGATCCCGGTGTTCGTCGCCGAGCGGGCCTGACCGACCCCTGACCGTCAGGCCCCGGGGTCGCGGTGACCGTTGCGGTGACCGACCTCGGGGTCGCGGGCCAGGCCCCGGTTGAACACCTCGAAGAGCTCCACGGGGATGGGGAACACCAGCGTGGAGTTCTTCTCGGTGGCGATCTCGGCCAGGGTCTGCAGGGTGCGTAGCTGCAGGGCGCCGGGACTGGCCGTTAGCTTGTCGGCCGCCTCGCCGAGCTCCACGCTGGCCTGCAGCTCACCGGTGGCGGCGATGACCTTGGCCCGCCGTTCGCGCTCCGCTTCGGCCTGGCGGGCCATGGCCCGGAGCAGCTCGGGGGGCAGCTGGATGTCACGGACCTCGACCTGGCGGACGTCCACCCCCCATTCGGTGGTGCTGCGGGCGATTGTGGCCCGCAGCTCGGAGTTCACGTCCTCGCGATGGGCCAGGAGGCTGTCGAG
>JALZAH010000260.1 GCA_030948425.1 Actinomycetota bacterium | reverse complement strand
CCGGGCGGGGACTACCCCGTCGAGTTCGCCACCGACGACGAGCACCGGGCCCTCGCCGAGGCGCTGCACGCCTACCCCGGCACCGTGGTGCTCTCCGGCTACCCCTCCCCCCTCTGCGAGGGCCTCTACCCAGCCCTCGGGTCGCTGTCACCAGGGGCAATGTAGGCGGGGCTCTGGGTGCCCCGGGGGGAGGGGGAGGCCTTATTGCTCGGTCGTCAGGGCGATGTCCGCGGCTGTGATGACTGTCCAGCTGACGGAGCTGACGGATGGTTCGAGGCTGATGCGGTTGACGGCTTGTTCGAGGGCGAGGTCGTCTCGGCCTTCGAGGTGCAGCTCGGCTTGGACTTGAACGAGGCCGAGGCCGGGCCGTTCGAGGTCTGGGGTCTAACCAGGATCGGAACGAAAAGTAGCGGTAGCCGTGTCCGAGGGCTATCGCAGGCCGTCTGGATCAGGGCAGGGCCGCGTGCCCGAGCTCGCCGGTCGCGCCAGTGATGCCGTGGGCTTTGTTATCGCCCCGCCCCGTGCGTAGGTTCGCAAAGGGGGCCGGATTGGCGGGGTCCGGCATCCGGTCACGAGCGTGGTCGATAACCCCGTCGAGAACCGCTGTAGCATTGCCACCTCAGCCCTGTCGTTCTCGGGGTTCGGGGCGTAGTGCACCCACACCCCACCCAGGACTGAGAGAGTCTTCAACCACCAGCCGCCCGCATGTGGTCGCTTCGCCCCGAGCGGAGTGCGGTAGTACTGGCCAACGCGCTTGCGTAGCGACGTGCCGGCGAGCCCGATGTAGAGCACGACCTCGTCGGGCATCCAGAACGCCTGAAGCAGCGCGGCCAACTCGTCGACAGACGGACGGCTTCCAGCGAGTCGCAACTCCGGGCGCACGTCAAGTAGATGACCGAGTTGGCCATGATTGAGCGGACAGTCGGGCAGCGTGCCAGTCAGCGTGTGCGCATCCTTGGTTAGGGCGACGATGTAGTTGCCAGGTCCGGTCTCCCCCAGGGTCGTGTTCCATCGGACAGCACCGATCGGATGCAGTCCGGCTGCAGCGAAGAGCTCGGCGGCCGTGGATGGCATGCGTAAATCATAAATCCCCACAGTGACGGTACGCCCGAGGAACCGATTGGATGGCCAGCCAGCCTACGGCAGCTCGAGCTCTGTGAGGAATGCTGACAGTTCCCCAAGCCAGTGCTCCGGGGATTGACCGGTTTCCTTCGCCAGCATCCCGACGAGCGCGGTCGCTAAGTTCGACATCCCGATGGCGAGCGTCCGCGCTTCAAACAGGGTGCGCTCAGTGGTTGGTTGATCGGCGTCGGCGACGAAAAGTCCTCTCGCAAGGCCCGTTGACTGACCTCGCAGGTCCATCACCCGAGCTGTTAGCTGAGCTAGGGCTGGCCGACTCATTGCTGCTGCTTCAGCGTCGCTCATTGCGCCATCATCGTTTCGTCGTCCACGACTATCGGGGGATGGGGACCTTCTGAGACGCTTCAGGATTTTCAGCAAGCTGTCGTCGATCCGATCGAGCCGGCCGTCGGTCCGATCAAAGCGAGCCTCATACGTCGTTCGCATCTGCTTGAGGATCTCGTAGAAGGAATGCCAGTCACATTCTAGCCGCCGAACCCGAAGATCCAGCTCGACCAGCGTGGGCACCGTGCTCATGTGACAACGAGGGCAGCGCCGCTCAGCCGGCCGCTCCAATGCCGAGCGGCGGTCGATCGAGGTCCGGGTTGCTGGAGTCTCACGGCCGCCGCCCCCGGTCGGGGTGCCCAGCACCCGATCCCTGACGGCGATCTCCCGCTTCAACTCCTCGACCGTGTTCCGGCCCTCTGGCGACGTCACGGCGGATTCACTGGCCGTCGACCGCCGCCCGAGGAGGCGTCCCGGGTCTGCTCAGGTGCCTCCGGACGGCGTGCCAGACCTGGGGGCAGGGCGGTGGCCGGATAGCGCTGCTTCGCGCACCACGAAAGAAACGAGGACAGGGCGGCCCGGTTGCGGGTCCACGTCGCCGGGGCGGCCGTCGCCCACGTGCCATGCAGTATCTCGGCCAGTTCGTCGCAGGAAACGTCGGCGAGGAGCCGATCCGGACCGATCTCAGTGACGACTCGGTCGAGCACAGCGGTGTATGCCCGGCGAGTGTTGACATTCGCGCAGCGCGGCGAGGACAAGAAAGCGTCGACGGCCACCCGCAAGCTCGCTCCGGCTCGCTCCGTCGGTCCTGCGATCGTGGCGCTCCCTCACGGATGTACTGGATACGTGCCGCGTCCAGCTTGCGGACAGCAAGCGTACCCGCAGGTCGCCTCCCGACATGCATGTGTCGTCGCCTATCTTGGCTCATGCCTCGACGGCGCTGTCGATGCTTGCGGGGGCACAACCGATCGGTTATCGACGCCCTTGGGCTAAAGTTGTGCCTGTAGGTTCCCGTTGCGAAGGCACTCATATGAAGGTCTGGGTCGATCAGGATCTCTGTACTGGCGACGGTCTCTGTGAGGAGATCGCCCCTGCAGTGTTCACGTTGCTCGACGACGGGCTTGCCTATGTGAAGGAAGGCGACAAGGTCTTCGACAATCCCGGCGGCCACGACGGGCTTGCCGTGGTGGCCAACGGCATGGAAGATGCCGTCAAGGAGTCCGCCGAGGAGTGCCCAGGAGAGTGCATCTTCATCGAGGACTAAGCCCGGATCCACCGAAGAAACGGGTAAGACGGTGGTCGGCCATCCACTAAAAGTGCCCTCTGACCTGGGATGATGACGGTTGAGAGACCAGTCATTTGACCCGAGCCGGAGGGCACCTTCTAGATGCA
>JALZAH010000259.1 GCA_030948425.1 Actinomycetota bacterium | reverse complement strand
TGCATCTAGAAGGTGCCCTCCGGCTCGGGTCAAATGACTGGTCTCTCAACCGTCATCATCCCAGGTCAGAGGGCACTTTTAGTGGATGGCCGACCACCGTCTTACCCGTTTCTTCGGTGGATCCGGGTTAAGCAAAGGACCAGTTCAGCTGCTACTGGATGTGCACCCCGGAGATGGCCCGGGCGATGACCAGGCGCTGGATCTCCGAGGTCCCTTCGAAGATGGTGTAGATCTTCGAGTCACGGTGCCATTGCTCCACCGGGTGCTCCTTGACGTAACCGGCGCCACCGAGGATTTGTATGGCCTCGTCAGTGACCTTGACGGCGGTCTCGCCAGCGAACAACTTGGACTGGGAGCCCTCGGCCGCCTCGAAGCCCTTGCCGCTACGCCCGAGCCATGCGGCCTTCCATACGAGCAGGCGAGCGGCATCGATGCTCATGCGCATGTCGGCCAGCTTGAAGGCGATGCCCTGGTTCTCGATGATGGCCCGCCCGAACTGCTTGCGCTCCTTGGCGTAGTCCAACGAGTACTCATAGGCGGCCCGGGCGATGCCGACCGCCATGGCGCCGACCATGGGACGGGAGGCCTCGAAGGTGGCCATGGCCGCCTGGACGCGCTGACCCTTGCGGCCCTCACGGGCCCGGGCCAGGCGCTCGTCGAGCTTCTGCTTGCCGCCGAGCAGACAGGAGCCAGGAACCCGGACGTCGTCGAGCACGACCTCAGCGGTATGCGACGCTCGGATGCCCATCTTGGAGAACTTCTTGCCCTGGCTGAGGCCCTCGGTGCGGGGAGGAACGATGAAGCTGGCCTGCCCTCGAGATCCCAGAGAGGAGTCCACGGCGGCCACCACGACGTGAACGTCGGCGATGCCGCCGTTGGTGATCCACGTCTTGGTCCCGTTGAGGACCCATTCGTCGCTGGCCTCGTCGTAGACGGCCCGGGTGCGCATGGAGCTCACATCCGAACCGGAGTCGGACTCAGACACAGCGAACGCCGCCAGAGCGGGCTTCTCGGGAGTTCCGAAGCACTGCGGGAGCCACTCGCCGATCTGCTCGGGCGTGCCGTTGGCGAAGATGCCCGAGACGCCCAGGGTCGTACCAAAGATGGCCAGGGTGATCCCGGCGTCGCCCCAACACATCTCCTCCATCACCGCCGGCAAGAGGATGCCTGTCGGGTCACCGAAGGCGTTGGCGACGAAGTCCAACGAGTACAGGCCGATCTTGGCGGCCTCGGCGATGACGGGCCATGGGGTCTCCTCCCGCTCGTCCCATTCGGGAGCGACGGGACGGATGACCGTCTCGGCGAAGTCGTGGACCCATTTCTGGATCTGCAACTGATCCTCGTTGAGCTCGAGGGAGAAATCGGCCATGAGCCACCTCCTTGGAGCGCTCGCATGCCGCGGCGCACATCGACTTGTTACTACACAGTAACATCATCGTTCACAGTGCCGCGACCGAGGAGCGGGGCCTTTCGGTGCCGATCAGGACACCGAAGGCGACGAGCACCAAGATGGCGCCCACCGCGTAGGGCCAGTCCGTGGCATGCTCACCGAGCAGGGCGCCCCCGAGGACCGGGCCGATGACTCGGGCCAGGCCTCCGGCCGACTGCTGGGCACCGAGCACCTCGCCGCGCCGGCGAGGATCGGCCCGGCCGGCGAGCGTCGACGACATCGTCGTCTGCACAAGGCCCTGACCGACCGTCAAGATGACCAAGGCGGGGGCAGCGAGGATCCACGAGCGCGCCGGTGCCAGCACGGCCAGCCCAACGGCGTCGAGAAGCAGACCCAAGCCCAGCGTGCGAACCTCCCCCAGGCGATGGACGACCGGGCGGACCAAACCACCTTGGACGATCACGATCACCGCGCCGACGGCGGCAAAGGTTGCCGCCGACGAGGCGATGCCGAGCCCGAGGCGGTCCCGCCCGAACAGGGCGAACGTTGCTTCGAAGGCACTGAAGGCGACCAGGGTGCACAAAGAGACGGAGATGAGAGCAACGACGCCAGGCGTGCGCAGAGCCGCAAAGTGATGCGCGCCACGTTCGTGGCCGTGGCGGGCGGAGCGCGGGTGGGTCTCGGGGAGACGACGAACGGCGACCAAGGCGTTGACCCCGGCCAGCGCCGCGGCAATCAGGAACGGCACCCGAGGGCCAGCGAGAGCTCCAAGGGCCCCGATGGCCGGGCCAAGTACGAACCCGATACCGAACGCCGCTCCGAGCAACCCGAACAGCCGAGGACGCGAGCGAGGATCGGCGACGTCGGCGACCGTGGCCTGAGCGACCGACACGCTCGCCCCCGAGACCCCGTCGATCAAGCGCCCGACGAACAACAGGGTCAGCCCACCGGCGAGACCGGTCACCAGGCTGCCGACGGCGGTGCCCACCAACGAGACCAGGAGGACCGGTTTGCGACCGTGACGATCGGCTATGCGCCCCCAAAGCGGCGAGAACAAGAACGACGCTGCTGCGAACGCGGCCACCAGCAGGGTGGCCTCCAACGCGGACGCATGAAAGCGGCGGGCATAGATGGGCAGAATCGGTAGAACGATGCCGAAGCCGACCAGGTCGAGGGCAACGGTGGTCCATACCACAGCGAAGCCGGGAGGAAGCGGTTGGCGACCTCGGCGGCGTGACATCCGGGCCAGCCAAGGCGGGATCTGATCGCAACGTCAAGTCAACGACGGCCAAGCCGTGACAATCGCCGCACAGAGTGTGACGAACATGTAGCGTGATGGCCTCGATGCAAGACGTGCTAGGAGACGCGACTGCAGCCGACCTGGCCGCCGCATGGCGGCTGGCCTTCGCTGTATGTGGGGAACAGGCGGTGGCCGACGCGGCCACCGAAGCTGCCGTCGCGTCGCAAGTCTCATGGCTCGGTCCGCCATCGCCGATCGAGCTGCTGAGTGCCACCTACCGTGAAGTGGAACCCCTCCTGTCCTCGGCCACCCCCGACGGCGGGTCGGACCCCCTGCTCACCGGCTGGTGGGCTCTCCCCATGGACCAACGGGCGGCGCTGTGGTTGCGCGTCGCCGAGCGACGCTCGAGCACGTTGGCCGCCGAGATCCTGTGTCTCGCCCCGGGGGCGGTCACGTCCCTCGTCGATACCGCTCAGGATCAGCTGGTACCGGCCGGCGCCACCGACGACTGCCCGAGCCGTCAGGAGCTTGCCGCCTGGGTGAACAGCACCCTGCCGGCCGCAGAAGGCGTCGCCATGCGGGAGCATGTGCCTGCCTGCGACACCTGTGAGCAGCGATTTTCTCTGGTCGAGCGGCTGCAGGCCCTCGGCGATCCGCTCACCGGTCCGGTGCCCGTCGCCACCGACGCCGGCCGGGAGGCGCTCGACTCGTACCTCCTGGCCCCACGGGAGGCGTGGGAAGGGGACCTGATCGACGACGGACCGACCCCGCCCCCGGCGCCTGTTGCCCCACCGCCGCCAGTCGCTCCCCCCAAGCCCATGGCTCCTCCCAAGCCGGTCGCCCCGCCGTCTCCCATCACACCGCCGGCGCTCCGCGGCCGAGTTCCTCTCTCTCCTTCGTCCGCTGAAGACCCGGCGGGCCGGCGCCGTCCTCCGAGACGTGCGGGTGGTGGCGCAGAGAAGAAGCGTGCTCCCTCGTTGCCGCCGGCACCCGAGATGCCGCTCGGCACGGTGGCCGCCGCCGCTCTCGCCGCGTTCCGCTCGGCGCTGGGTGAGGAGGACGCGACCTCGTCGGTCGACGACGGCAGGGTCGCCGACCGAGCTTCGGACGTCGTCCCGGGCCCCGACCCTCGCTTCCATCCAGACGGTTCCCTCGACCATGAGGCGTCCTCCGATCCCGACGACTTCTTCGGCCCCGGTCGAGGCGGCCCCGCCGCTGCCCCCCTCGACGCCAAGACGTCCGACGACAAGGATCGCCTCGCAAAGGCCACGCCGGTCAACACCACCCCGGTCCATGTCCCCCCGGTCCATGTCCCCCCGATCCGCGTCACCCCACGCCGCGTCACCCCACTCCGCGTCACCCCACTCAGCGTCACCCCAGGCGATGCACCCCCCGTCAACGCCACGGCCGATGACGATCGAGATGGCACGGAAGATCCACCACCCGACGTGGCCCCCGAGCCTTCACCGACGGAGGACGGGGGACGGTTCGGTCGGTTCCTCCGGGGTCGTCGCTCGCTGCCCAGCGCCTCCTCCTCGGTTGCGGACCTGTCGAACCTAGATTTCAGCGAGGCGATCTCCCCCGTCTCCGCCCCCGAACCGATCGATGCGTCGCCGCTTGGCTCAACGGCCGATGAGCCGCCGTCGCCCGACGGTGGCCACCGGGCCGAAGCCGTCGACCGCGCCGCGAAGACCAAGGGGTCCGCCGGCCAGGGCTCCGAGGAAGTTGCGTGGCCCATTGATGAGTGGGCGTCGGACGATTCGGCGTCGGACGATTCGGCGTGGGCTGCGTTCACCGTCGATGACACGCCGCCGGCATTCGCCGCCCTCGTGGAGGATGGGACCGCCGGGGGACCGGAGGCGAAGACCCCCGAAACAGCTGACAAATCGGAGCGACCAGCCTCGTCCGCCTCACCGGGCGTCGCTCTCGACCCCGCAGAGCCGGTCACGACCATCGCTGACCCCGGCGGCGGCACCGCCGGGGTCGGGTACCAGCCCCAGGATGAACTCCGTCACCCCTTCCCCCGGGCGGGGCGGCCGGTCCGCTTGCTCAAGCCGAAAGTGCTGGCTGTCGCTACTGCCGGAGTGCTTGCCGCCGGAATCGTCGGCGTCATCGTCGTACACCCTCGCCACCTGCCGCACTTCGAGACGGTCAACCTCGGGGCCAAAGGCCCGCCGCTGTTCCCCGGCGCCACGGCCGATCCGAACAGGGCGACGCCTCCGAGCAGCAACCCGCTGATCGTCATCCCGCCCGCGGCCCCGGTGGCAACGACCCTGCCCGGCACCCTCCCGCCGCTACCCGCGGCGAGCGCGCCGTCGACGACGGTGGCCTCGGGAAAGACACCTGCCACCGTCGGGCGTGCACCGTCGGCAGCGGTCGGCCAACCTTCTCGCAGGACGACACCTCCCACGGCCACGCCACCTCGGAGCAGCTCTCCTTCGACCACGCCGACAACGACGAAACCGGCCCCGAACCCGCCGACACCTCCGCCTCCGCCAAGTCCGCCGAAGCCCCAATGCGTATCGATTCTTGGCATACCGATTCCTGGCTGTGGATAAATGAAGGATCCCCCGGTGAGCTTCTGAGCTCCTCGGCCGGAGGTAGCGCCGGCGCGAACGCTGTTAGCCTCGATCCTCGGGACGGCTTGTTCCAATAGTTGGGTTGAGGTTCAGCGAGGCGGGAAGCCGAAGCGCAGCGACCGTCCTTCCCACCAGGGGATGGGGAGGTCGAGTTCGGGGTAGCCGGCGTCGATGAGTACAGGAGTGAAGGTGCGAACGGCGAGGTCGACTCGGACGTGGTCGTCGGCAACGACGATCTTGCCGGTGTTGTCGAGGAAGTGACGCCAGAGCCGGTCGGGGGTGGCTTGCTCGTAGCGGGGGAGTTTGCGGGCTAGGAGACGGTAGGCGTTGCCGGCCAGGACCGTGAGGGTGGTGTCGAGGTCGACGTTGAGCGGCAGGCCCGAGGCCAGGGCGTTGAGGTGAAACCCGGAGATGTCTGCGTCGAGCTCGTTATCGATGATCATCCGCTCGGCGTAGCGACCGAAGAGGTCCTTGGCCGCGGTGACCAGGTCGTTGGTGATGAGCAGGGTGGGGTTTTCGTGGCCGATGTTGCGGATGGCGATCTGGCGCAGCGGCCGGTCAATACCTTTGAGATGGATGACTTCCTCGTGGATCTGGGGGTGTCGGTAGCGGCCGGCCCGTTTCAGGGTGTAGGTGGTCCACGCTGAGGAGGGCAGGGCAGCGAGGGCTTCGAGCACCTTGGGGCCTCGTTGGCGCAGCGTGAGGAAGGTGATGCCCCTCGCTGCGAGCTCGTCGAGCATCTTGTAGGTGGTGACTTTGGAGTCGAAGACCAACAGGCCGGGGTCGGTGCCGGCCACCCGGGACCAGTAGTCGGCGAAGGCGATGACCTCTCCTGCTTGGTCGGCTTTGGTCAGATCTGCGTTGGCGTAGACCATCTCGGTCGATGGGTGGTCCTGGGCGAAGAAGGTGAGCACTGAGCGGGTCCTCTGCGATCGCGACGCCACGTAGTGGTCTTCGAGGGGGACTTCGCTGCCGTGGTGGCGGATGGAGTGGAAGTCCAGGTTGAACCCGGCCTCGCCTGAGTACAGCCCAACTTCCCTGCAGCGCCGGGCCAGGCCTTCGAGCAGGGCCACGTTGGAGGAGCGCTTGACCCGGTAGGAGTAGCTGGTGAGATGGGTGGCCTTGGGGATGGCGACGAGGCTGGCGGCGAGACCGAGGCCGGGATCGGCACCGAGCGGGAAACCATTCGCAGCCCGGCCCCGCCGGGAGCATTTGAGCAGCAGCAGCGACGCGAGCGATTGGAACGGGCTGAGGGCGGTGGTGCCTGGGTAGGCCGCGGCGGCAACCAGGGCGTCGATGCCGAGCTCGACGAGGGCTGGCAGCAGCACGAAAAGGCCGGCGTGGTCGCAGTCGTAGCTGGCCCCGGTCGGCCACTCGGTGATCGACTTGGCCTTGAGGGGGGCCTGGCGTGGGGCGGGGCCGCTGTGGCGGCGTCCGAGGCGTTCCATTCCCTCGGCGTGCAGGATCGCCCACACTGTCTGAGCGGACACGGGCGTGCCTTCCATCGATACCCGCTGGGCGATCTCGGTGACGGAGCGGTCCTCGGCCCGAAGCGCCAGGACCTGGTCTCGTATCCGGCCGGACTTGCGGGGTCCTCTGGGGCCGGGCTTGGAGGAACGGAAGAACTCGGTATGACCGGCTCGTAGCTCGCCGGCGAGTTGGTGCACGGTGGCCGGCGAGTAACCGAATCGAGCTCCGACGTCCGCGGCGGTGGCATCGTCGACGAAGTAGGCCCGCAGCGCCTCATAGCGGCGCTGGGCGGGCTC
>JALZAH010000244.1 GCA_030948425.1 Actinomycetota bacterium | reverse complement strand
ACCCTTCTCCGGGCACCGGCGCGTCGTGGGCGGCTGCGGGCATGTTTGCCCCGGTCACCGAGTCGCGCATCGGTGAGGACGAGCTGGTGGCATTGGGCATCGCCTCGCTGGCCCGGTGGCCGGCCTTCGCCGCCCGTCTCGAGTCCTGCTCGGGGACGAGTGTCGGGTTGCGGACCGAGGGCACCCTGGCCGTGGCCATCGACGACGACGACCGCCGGGCCCTCGACGAGTTGGCGGCCGTCCACGGCCACCTGGGTCTGGTCAGCGAACGCCTTACCGTTCGCGCCTGTCGGGCCCTTGAGCCCCACCTGCACCCGCGTCTGCGGGCTGGACTGTTCGTTCCCGGTGATCACCAGGTCGATCCCCGGGCCCTGCTCGACGCCCTCCTGGTCGCCGTTCGGTCAGCCGGCGTGGAGGTGCGCGCCGTATCGATCGGGGCGATCCGGGGTGACGGTCAACGGGTGACGGGTGTGGAGTTGGCCGACGGATCCGTGCTCGGCGCGCCGGTGGTGGTCGCCGCCGCCGGGGCCGGGTCGGCTGGCCTCGGCCTCCCCGACCCGGCGCCCGGTTCTCCCATCCGACCGGTCAAGGGCCAGATCCTGCGCCTCCGAGCCGACCCGGGGGCCATGCCCGTGGCCCACACGGTGCGGGCGCTGGTGCACGGCTGGCCCGTCTACCTGGTGCCTCGTCAGTCAGGAGAGCTCGTGGTGGGCGCCACCATGGAGGAGCGGGGGTTCGACACCACGGTCACCGCCGGTGCCGTCCACGACCTGCTGCGGGCCGCCATCGAGATCGTTCCCGAGGTGGCCGAGCTGGAGCTTGTCGAGACTGCCGCCCGCCTGCGCCCCGCCGCTCCAGACAACGCTCCCCTCCTTGGTGTCGGCCCCCTGGACGGTTTGATCGTGGCCACCGGCCACCACCGCAACGGGGTGCTGTTCGCGCCCATCACCGTCGATGCCGTCCTCGCTGTCCTCGCCCACCAGCCGGTGCCTGATGTTGTCAGCCCCTTCGATCCGCGACGCTTCGCCTGATGGTGGTCTTCGTCAACGGTCAGCCTCACGAGGTTCGGGTTGGTACCACGATCGCCGGGCTGGTGGAGATCCTCGGGACCGGTCACCGTGGCGTCGCTGTCGCCGTGGCCGCCGAGGTCGTGGCCCGCAGCTCCTGGGACCGGGTCGAGCTGGCGGAGGGGGACCGGGTGGAGGTCCTGCGCGCCGTACAGGGAGGGTGTCAGTGATGGATGACTTCACCGTGGCGGGAGAGGTCTTCGGCTCCCGGTTGCTGCTGGGCACCGGCGGTGCTCCGAGCATGGCGGTCCTGGAGGAGGCCATTCGGGCGTCGGGCACCGAGGTCGTCACGGTGGCCCTCCGCCGGGTCACCCCAGGGGTGTCAGGGTCGGTGCTCGATGTGTGCGACCGCACCGGTGTCCGGGTGATTCCCAACACCGCCGGTTGCTTTACGGCGGCCGACGCGGTGCGCACTGCCGAGATGGCCCGTCAGGCGCTGGAGACCGACTGGGTGAAGCTGGAGGTCATCGCCGACGACCGGACCCTTCTGCCCGATGCCGTCGAGCTGCTCGACGCCGCCGAGCAGCTCGTCGATCGCGCCTTCGTGGTCCTCCCCTACACCAACGACGACCCGGTCACGGCTCGCCGCCTGGCCGACCTGGGTTGCGCCGCGGTGATGCCTCTCGGGGCCCCCATCGGCAGCGGGATGGGTATCCGCAACCCTTACAACCTGGCCATCATCCGCGAGCAGGTCGAGGTCCCGGTTATCCTCGATGCCGGCGTCGGCACGGCGTCAGACGCCGCCTTGGCCATGGAGTTGGGCTGCGACGCCGTCCTGGTGGCCTCGGCGGTGACCCGGGCCCGTCATCCGGTGCCCATGGCCGAGGCCATGGGCCTGGCCGTCCGAGCCGGCTGTCTGGCGGCCCGCTCGGGCCGGATTCCCAGGCGCCTGTATGCGGAGGCCAGCACGTCGTGGACCGACCTGGCCGACCTGGCCGGCGCCGGGGAGCCGGCCGCCAGCCCGGCCGGTGGAGGCGATGGGCGTGACCTGCGGGGTCCCGGTGACCCGAGTGATCTCCCTGAGCCGTGACCCTGCCCCGTCTGGTGGTCCTCACCGATGGTTCCCAGACCGGGGGTCGCAAGCTGATCGACGTGGTGGCCGCCGCAGTGTCGGGGGGCGCCCGGGCCGTGATCCTGCGGGAGAAGGACCACCCACGCGGTGAGCGCCTGGCGATGGCCTCCGCCCTCTTGGATCTGTTGAGGAGCGTCGATGGGACCTTGCTGGTGGCGTCCGACGTCACCATCGTCGCCGACGGCGTGCACCTGGGCGCCGCAGACCCGTTCCCGCACCGGCCCCCGGTCCACGTCGGTCGCTCCTGTCACGATGCTGCGTCCCTGACCGCGGCCGCCTCCGAGGGTTGCACCTACGCGTTCCTCTCGCCGGTGTTCGCCTCGGTATCCAAGCCCGGCTACGGACCGGCCCTGGGCACCCAGGCGCTGGGTGCCACCCCCCTGGCCACCTGGGCCCTCGGCGGTGTCACGGCCGCCAACGCCGGGTCGTGTGTGGCCGCCGGGGCTGCCGGGGTGGCGGTCATGGGCGAGATCATGCGGGCCGCTGACCCGGCGGAGGCGACAGCCGAGATCGTCGCCGCCCTGCGGACCGCTCAGCGCGGGGGCGGGGAGGCGACGGCATGCTTCGAGGGGCCGGGGTAGGCAGCTGATGCGGATTCGGGTGGCCACCACGCCCAGAAGTGATGCACGGGCCCGTGACCGTGGCCCACCTGGAGCAACTCCGAGGCGGCCAGGGCCGCCGTCAGGTAGGCCTTGGCCCCGTCAACCGCTTCTGCCCAGGTGGCGCTGCGGGGTCGGAGGGCGGCGATGGCCGAGGAGAGCGTGCAGCCCGTGCCATGGGTGTTGGCGGTCTCGACCCGGGGGGCGCTGAAGGTCCGCACCGCGCTGTCCTCGACCAGGACGTCGACGCTGGTGGGCCCACCCAGATGGCCGCCCTTGAGCAGGACACGGGTGGCCAGCCGGTTGGCCAGGTCCCGGGCCTGGACCTCGGCGGCGGCCAGGGACTTGACAGGGTCACCCCCCGCCAGCACGGCGGCCTCGGCCACGTTGGGGGTGATCAGGTCAGCCAGGGGGAGCAGGTCGTTGCGCAGGGCGTCGACGGCGTCGGGATCGAGCAGGCGGTCGCCCGACGTGGCCACCATGACGGGGTCGACGACGACGTGGGGGGGCTGCCAGCGGCGCAAGGCGGCGGCGACCGCGGTCACCACGCCGGCGTCCGCCAGCATGCCGATCTTGACGGCGTCGACGCGGACGTCACCGAGGAGCGTGTCGATCTGGGCGGTGACGAAGCCGGGTGTGACCCCTTCTACGGCGGTGACGCCCGTGGTGGTCTGGGCGACGAGGGCAGTGACGACGGCCATCCCGTAGGCGCCGAGGGCGGAGAAGGTCTTCAGGTCGGCCTGGATGCCGGCGCCCCCGCTCGGGTCGGTCCCGGCGATGGAGACGACATGGGCCACGCCCCCGGGGACCGGGGGCTCTCGGGGGCCACTCACCGCTGCACGCAGGCCCGCAGGTCGGCCGCGGCCTGCGCCGGGTCGGCGGACCCGCAGATGGCGGACACCACAGCGACGCCGGCAGCCCCGGCGCTCATGGCCGCCCTGGCGTTGGATGCGTCCATGCCTCCGATGGCCACGCAGGGCAGGGATGTGCGGTGGCAGGTGGCCCGCAGCCCGTCCAGGCCGATGGGGGCGCCGGCGTCGGCCTTGGTGGAGGTAGCCCGCACGGGGCCCACCCCGAGGTAGTCGACGGTCCCGTCCGGCCAGCCGTCGAGGACGGCCATCTCATCGGGGTTGGCGGCCGACAGGCCGAGTAGGTGGTCGGGGCCGGCGATGGCTCGGGCCCGGTCGGCGGGCAGGTCACTCTGACCCAGATGGGTGCCGTGGGCGCCGGCGGCCAGAGCCACGTCCAAGCGGTCGTCGACGATGAGGGCCACGCCGGTGGGGGCGAGGACCTCCAGCAGCTCGACGGCGGCCAGGTACAGCTGGCGCCCGGACGCAGTCGTGTCGCGCAGCTGGACGACGGTCGCCCCACCGCCACTTCCACCCTTCACCGCCGCCCGGACCGTGTCGGCCAGGCCTCGCGGCGCCGCCAGGGCAGCATCGGTGACCAGGTAGAGACGAAGATCGATCGGCGACCTCACGTAGCAGAGCCGCCGGCGTCGTCGGACGAGGTCAACGAGTCTACCCCTCCGCCTCGTAGCGTCCCGGTGACCAGGGCGTCACCCCTGTGGTCCGACACATTCTCGTTCATGTCCGACGTCCCTCCGCCAGTGCGAACTGGATCAGGTTCGACAGGTCTCTCTCAGCTCGGTCTGCTTGCCGGGCACCCTGCGTCTGTCCGGAACCTACCATCGGAGCGGGGTGATCACGCCGGCGATTGCCACCCGGCCCGGATCTGTCCTATCCTCCTCCTTCGGCCCCGTCGCGGGCGCGTGCTGGCGTGGCTTGCCGGCGACGCTGCCGTGGACGGTCCAATCCAGGCTCTCCCCATGGTGGGGACCGATGACGAGGAACGACGTGCGCACCTTCACCCCCAAGCCGGACGACATCAAGCGGGCCTGGTTGGAGGCCGATGCCGACGGTGCCGTGCTCGGGCGCTTGGCCAGCGACGTGGCGACGATCCTACGTGGCAAGCACAAGGCCATCTTCACCCCCAACGTTGACACCGGCGACCACGTGATCGTGGTCAACGCCGCCAGGGTGGTGCTGACCTCGGACAAGGCGGCCCAGAAGTTGGCCTATCGCCACTCCGGGTATCCCGGTGGGCTGAAGACGCGCAGCTACCAGGACCTGCTCGACAAGAACCCCGAGGAGCTCGTTCGCAGGGCCGTCAAGGGTATGCTGCCGAAGGGCACCCTGGGCCGGGCCATGCTCCGCAAGCTCAAGGTGTACGCCGGGCCCACCCACTCCCACGCTGCCCAGAACCCCAAGCCGTTGTCGCTCGACTCCCGAGCTCGACAAGTCTCCTGACTCTCCACGACTCCTGACTTTCTCAGACTGAGGCCTTCTCTTCGTGCCCAAGCCGCTCACCCAGTCCACCGGCCGCCGCAAAGCGGCCATCGCCCGCGTCCGGTTCCGCCCCGGTACCGGCAAGCTCACCGTCAACCGGCGTCCGATCGAGGATTACTTCCCGTCCGCCACTCACCGGATGGTCATCACCGAGCCCCTGCGCCTGGTGGAGCGCCTCGAGGACTTCGACATCGACGCCACCATGGACGGTGGCGGGATCTCCGGCCAGGCCGGTGCCCTGCGTCTGGGCATCGCCCGGGCCCTCATCGAGCTCGATCCCGAGTTGCGCATCCCGCTCAAGCGGGCCGGCTTCTTGACTCGCGATGCCCGGGAGAAGGAGTCGAAGAAGTACGGTTTGAAGAAGGCCCGCAAGGCCCCGCAGTACTCGAAGCGCTAAGCAGGCTGTAGGCGACCGGGCTGATGGCACTCACCGCTCCGTGACCCTTCGCTTCGGCACGGACGGTGTCCGTGGGGTGGCCGGCTCTGAGCTCACCCCGGAGCTGGTCCTGGCCCTCGGCCGAGCGGCTTGTCGGGTGGTGAGCGGGGACTCCCCGCTCTGGCTCGTCGGGCGCGACACCAGGCGCTCGGGGCCGATGCTGGGGGCGGCCCTGGCATCGGGGCTGACGGCCGAAGGGGCCGACGTGGTGGACCTCGGCGTGGTCCCCACCCCGGCCGTGGCGGCCATGGCCGCTGCCTGGGGGGCAGCGGCAGCCATGGTCTCGGCGTCCCACAACCCCTATGCCGACAACGGCATCAAGCTGTTCGGACCCGGGGGATGCAAGCTCGACGACAACACTGAGGCCCTGGTGGAGGCGGAGCTGGCCAGCCTGGTTGCAGAAGACCGCAATCGGCTCCGCCGCCACGGTCCGGGCGTGGGGACCCTGCGTGGCGAAGCGCAGGCCGCATCGTGGTACCAGGACCGGATCATCGAGGTTGGTCTCGACGGCCGGCGCCTGGCGGGGATCCGGGTGGCGTTGGACTGCGCCAACGGGGCCGCTTCGGCGGTGGCCCCCGCCGTGCTGGCCGCAGCCGGCGCAGACGTGGTGGCCGTGGTGGGTGCCGAACCCGACGGGCGGAACATCAACGCCTCCTGTGGTTCGACGGACCCTTCCAAGCTGTCGGCCGCGGTGGTGGCCGAGGGCGCCGACGTCGGTCTGGCCTTCGACGGTGACGCCGACCGGCTCATCGCCGTGGACGGCACCGGCGGGGTGATCGACGGCGACCGCCTGCTGGCCATCTTCGCCGCCGATCTTCGCCATCGGGGACGCTTGCGCGACGACACCGTGGTGGTCACCGTCATGTCCAACCTGGGCTTTCACCGGGCCATGGCGGCCGAGGGCATCGCCGTACACCAGACCGGGGTGGGGGACCGCCTGGTCCTGGCCGCCCTGGAGGAGGGCAACTGGTCACTGGGCGGCGAGCAGTCCGGACACATCATCTTCGCCGACCTGGCCACGACCGGCGATGGGATCCTGGCCGGCGTCGTCCTGCTC
>JALZAH010000229.1 GCA_030948425.1 Actinomycetota bacterium | reverse complement strand
GCGTCCAGCACCCCCTTCTTCTTCAAGCAGTGGGGTGGTCGCAGCCCAAAGACTGGCGGCCGCCTTCTTCAGGGTGATCTGTGGGACCAGTACCCCAGGGACAAGGCGCCGCTGGTAATCGGCCGAGGCACCCCATCGTGAGCGACAGCAAGGTGATCGTCGACAAGCTCTGGAACTACTGCAACATCCTCCGCGACGACGGGCTCTCCTACGGCGACTATCTGGAGCAGCTTACGTACCTGCTATTCCTGAAGATGGCTCACGAGCAGCACCAGCTCGGGCTCGACCGGATCGTGCCGGCGCGCTACGACTGGCCGTCGCTGCTCGGCCTGAAGGCCGAGGCGCTGGAGGCGCACTACATCACCATCCTCAACCGCCTCGGCAAGGGCGAAAACATGCTCGGCGTCGTCTTCCGCAAGGCACAGAACCGCATCCAGGACCCGGCGAAGCTGGAGCGGCTGATCAAGGATCTCATCGGTGGTGAGCAGTGGATGTCGCTCGACGCCGACGTGAAGGGAGACGCCTACGAGGGGCTGTTGGAGAAGAACGCGGCCGACACCAAGTCCGGCGCCGGCCAGTACTTCACACCTCGGGCACTGATCTCAGCGATGGTCGACGTGATGCAGCCGAGTCCCGATATGCGGATCTGCGATCTGGCGTGCGGCACCGGCGGTTTCTTCCTCGCCGCGTTCGATCACATCCTTCGCCACCATCCGAATCTCGACCCCGACCAGAAGCGCCACCTCCGCTCGGGGTTGTTTACCGGGTGGGAGATCGTCGACAACACCGCCCGGCTGTGCGCCATGAACCTGCTGCTCCACGGCATCGAGAGTCCCGACTCCGACAGCCCGGTACATGTCGATGACGCGCTGCGTGCCGACCCAGGCGAGCGGTTCGACATGGTGCTCACCAATCCGCCGTTCGGGAAGAAGTCGTCGGTCCAGATTGTCAACGCCGAGGGCAAGGCCGAGCGCCAGAGCCTGACCGTGGTGCGCGACGACTTCTGGGCCTCGACGTCGAACAAGCAGCTGAACTTCGTGCAGCACGTCAAGACGCTGTTGAAGGTGGAGGGACGGGCCGCAGTCGTCGTGCCCGACAACGTGCTCTTCGAGGGCGGGGCGGGGGAGACGATCCGCCGCCGCCTGCTGCACGAGTGCGACGTCCACACGTTGCTGCGCCTGCCCACGGGCATCTTCTACGCCCAGGGGGTGAAGGCCAACGTGTTGTTCTTCGACCGCAAGCCGGGCTCCAACACACCTTGGACCAAGCACCTGTGGATCTACGACCTGCGGAC
This sequence comes from Actinomycetota bacterium, assembly GCA_030948425.1. Classification (GTDB taxonomy): domain Bacteria; phylum Actinomycetota; class Acidimicrobiia; order Acidimicrobiales; family Palsa-688; genus JALZAH01. The sequence goes on along the minus strand of JALZAH010000229.1, from coordinate 2,049 downwards.
CAACAAGCACTTCACTCTCAAGACCAACACCCTCACCCGAGCTGACCTCGACGACTTCGTCGAGTGCTACCGACCGGGAAGGCGAGGGAAGCGGGAGGAGAGCGAGCGGTTCCACCGCTTCACCTACGACGAGTTGGTCGCTCGCGAGAAGGCAAGTCTCGACATCTTCTGGCTCCGCGACGAGAGCCTGGAGGACACCGACAACCTCCCGACGCCGGGCGTCATCGCCGCCGAGATCGTCGAAGACCTCCAAGCTGCCCTCGCCGAATTCACGGAACTGGCTGAGTCCCTCCGGGGCATCGGCGTCGCCATCGAATCCGAGGAGTAGTCGGCCTCGTATTGCTCGCACATGCCTAGAACAACGATGGCGGATCGGTTGACTGGCGACGGCCGATTTCCTCGCGGACTGCCTCGACGCCCCCATGCATTGCGACCTCCACGAGCTCGTTGAAGTCACCCCAATTCGTTACCCGCGGGCCTGGTCGATACAGCGACGCACGTCCCTCGCCCTCCCGGACGAGGTAGCCCGCCGCGCAAAGCTTCCGCAGATCACGTGTGAGGGTCTCGTCTGACACGTTCAGGTAGCGAGCGAGCTGGCGACGCGTGACGGTTCCCCCGGTCACGGCCAGCCAGACCGGAATGACAGCTCGGCCCAATCGGCTCTGATCCCCAACGACTCGATCGTCGCCTGCCATTCCAGCGACGACCGAGGAGAACTCCGCCATCGACCGCCGTAGTCGTTGCTCAGCGAGCGTGACCTGGGTGGCGACCGCATCGAGGTACCACTCGATCCAACGTGTGGCGACCACGGCGTCGGGGCGCCAGCGGGGGCCCAGGGTATCGGCGAGAACGGCCCCGTACGCGGTTGCGTGCTCGCCGAGGAACTGCTCTAGCGACCAGAACGCCTGGGCTTTGTAGCCCTCACGCATCATGAGCAAGGAGCAGAGCAATCGACCAACCCGACCATTCCCATCTGAGAAGGAGTGGATGGCGACGAAGTTCAGGTGTGCCAACGCGTTCACGATGTAGGGGTCCGTCCCCCTGTCCGAGCGCTGGCGGACATAGTCGACCAACTCGCTCATGAGGTCGTGGACGTCGCCGGGACCGGGCGGGTAGTAGATAGGCGAGCCGGTTCTCTTGTCCTGCACCGTGTTCTGGCCGTGCCGGTACTGACCTAGCGGCTCGTAGTCTCCTCCGAGGTCGGTGCCGACCATGAAGTGCAGGGTGAGGATCGTTTCGTGGGTCAGACGCCAGCCGGGATCCTGAGAGCGCGTCTGCGCCCAGCGCATCGCTCGGTAGTAGTTCAGCGCTTCCGTTCGGTCCTTTTCAGGAACCTCGATCGCCTCGCCGGCGATGATCGACTCCACCTGGTCGCGTGTCAGGATGTTGCCTTCGATCGCAGTCGAGTAGTGGACCACGGCGGCCATCACCTGCCGTCGGATCACGCCGTGCCAATCCTCCGGCTCGTTCAGATGCGCCTCGAGTAGCGCCCGGGCTGATCGGATCGCCGCCAGGGACGCAACCATGCGATCCGTGTGCTCGTAGCGGTCGATCAGCACCATCGCCTCGTGACGCCATCGAACGCGACGGCGACGCGATTAAATCCCGTCACGGCGTGCATGACGCTATTAAATCATGGCAGCGGCTGGTATGAACACGTCATGGGTGGCAAGTTCCGACGACGGGCGTCAGATCCGGGGTCGGAGCCTGGTCGGCCGGCAACATTCCAGGCCCCGAAGCTCGCGTGCTGCTCCCAGAAGCGACGCCACCGCATGCCATGGGACCCGGTATCAGGCGTTCGCCAGCGTCTGCGCCTTGGCTGGAGCACTGCCCGCTCGCCGAGCCGGCTTCGTTCGAGCTTCAGCAACGAGATTGAGTTCAAGGGCCCTGGCCAGCGCGACGAGAGTCGTCGCCGTGGGGTTGGGGGAGCGCATGGTGAACAAGCGGCGCACAGCCTCGGGCGGCAGGCCCGCCCTCCGAGCTGTCAAGGGCCAACAGAACCCGCGCGGTAGCGGACACGAGAACTGCGCGGTGGCGGCCATGAGAACT
>JALZAH010000194.1 GCA_030948425.1 Actinomycetota bacterium | reverse complement strand
CGCTCGGAGCCCTCCCCCAGGTCGACCAGGTGGTCGCCGATCAGCAGGTGGCAGGATCGGCGGCGGACATCCCCCCGGCCTACCTGGCCGCCTACCAACGAGCGGCAGCGTCGGTGCAACCCCCGATGCCTTGGGAGATCCTGGCGGGGATCGGCAAGGTGGCGACTGACCACGGTCGGCGTTCCCCTTACGACAGCGTCGACCGGGCCACCGCTCCGGCCACTGCCTACCCCGACGTCGCCCCTCCCATCGTCGCCCACACCGACACCATGACCCAGATGAGCCCGCGGCCAGCAGCCATGGCCACCGCCGCTGCTCCTCCGAGTCCCCTCGTCGCCACCGCCCCCGACAGCGAGCTGGCGACCGACGTCAACAACCTTCCCGTGTTCCTGGCCGGCGAGCGTACCGTCGAATCCGGTGGTGATTACCGGGCGTCGTCAGGGGGCGCCTCCGGGGCGTATCAGTACATCAATGCCACCTGGGCGTCGGAGGCGCGCTCCGCGGGTTATGCGGCGTACGCATTCGGGCCCGCGGCGGCCGCCCCACCCCCCGTCCAAGATGCCGTCGCCGGCTACAACGCCCAGCGTCTCTTCGCTACCTTCAAGAACTGGTGGTGGGTGGCGCAGTCCTGGTACTACCCACTTTGGGCGGGCAACCCGGCCGAACAGTCCTCGGTCCCCTACCCGGGCGCCGGCAACATCTTGACCATGGCCGCCTACGCCCAGAAGGTGTACTCGGCCATGGCCGCGTCGACGGGTACCGGGGGGGCCGCCACCTCTACGGTCACCGCCCCCGGTGGGCCGGTCGATGCCCTCGGCGGCCCGGTCACGGGCAGCGGCCCACTGCTGCTGACCCGAGCAGGGACGGCACCTGCGCCTGGTGCCGACGACCAGGATGTCGATACCGAGGCCGACCTGCTGGCCCGCGCCGCCGCCCCGGTGGAGGAACGGACCTGGCAGCAGATGGGACTCCCCAGCTCCATCGTCGAACGTCCGCTCTCCGATCCCGATGCTCAGCACTTCTGGAAAGCCGTCGTGGCCGCCCTGCCCGTCGCCGCCGGCGTTGGCATCACCCAGGTCGGCACTGGCGACACACCCGCGCCGACCGATGCTGCGCCCGGGGCCCCGCCGTCGTCGGCGGCAGGGGCCCCGCTCGGCGCCGTTGACCCCATGCAACGCTTCGCCACCGATCTGCTCACCAACCTGGCCGTACCGCTCAGCCCCACCAACATCGCCGCACTGAAGGCGTGGGCGTCCGGCGAGGGATCGAGGGCCCGGTTCAATCCCTTCGACACCACACAGATCGAGCAGGGCGCCACGCCCTACAACACCAATGGCGGTGATCCGGTGGAGAACTACCCCGACTACCGCACCGGGCTGGCGGCAACGGTGGCCACCTTGGAGCCCGGCGGCCACCCGAGCCCGTTGTACACCGGCATCCTCGCCGCCCTGCAGGCCGGAACGAGCACCCAGGCCGTGGAGGACGCCGTCACCGCCTCCCCGTGGGGCACCCGCCGCTTCCCTGATCCGAACTTCTCGGCGGCGGCGAACTTCCCTGATCTGGCCGGGTCCCGCCCCGCCGGCAACGCCGCCGTCCACCTCACTGATCTCGCCGGACCTTCCCCCACTGGAGCTCACCCCGTGGTCCCCGCCGGCGTCGACAACCGTTCGGCGGCGGACGCCTTGACCATGGCCGAGTTCTATGCCGGTGCCATCACCGATCCCACTCCCGCGGCCGGGCGCTCCTACGCCCCGACGGCGACCACCCCGGCGGGCTTCCAGGTCCCCGCCGGGGCGCCGAAGGCGGTCACCACGGCGATCAGCGTGGCCCTCGCCCAGCTGGGCAAGCCGTACGGCTACGGCGCCGTCGGACCGGACCGCTTTGACTGCTCGAGTCTGGTCATGGTCGCCTACGCGGCCGCCGGGATCGCTCTGCCCCGGACCACCTACACCCAGTACCTGGTGGGCCAACCCGTACCCCTCGGGGACTCCACGCAGTTCCGGGCCGGGGATCTGCTGTTCATGATGGGATCCGACCCGCAGGGCGGCGCTCCCGGTCATGAGGGGATGTACCTGGGAGCCGGTCAGGTCATCGACGCCCCCTACACCGGCACGGTGATCCGGGTCTCGCCCCTGGCATCGTGGACCCCGAAGTTGGTCAGCGTCCGCCGACTGGTCCCGGCCTGATGGCGCCCCGGACGATCCGCGACTCGCTGCGTGGCGACGACATCACCATTCCCTTCTGGCTCCGCCTTGGTGGTGCGGTGATCGCCGTGGTGGTGACGATGCTGGTGGTGGTCTCCGCCTTCACCTCTCCCGGCCGGCCCCCACCAGTCCCCCCGCCACGCGCGCAGCCGGCGGAGACGGCGGAGGCTCCACCCTCCGAAGCGCCCGGTCCGGTCGCCCTCCCGGGCCTGCCGGTGCCGTTGCCATCGACCGACTTCGCCAATCCAGGTTCGGTGGCCGGCGCGTTCGCTGTCGCCGACCAGACCTGGATCGCACCTGACGGGCCGCCGGGCAGCGCCGCCCGGGTCGAGCCCTACGTCACCGCCCAGCTGTTCACCCACTTCCCCGAGCCCACGTCGACCCCGTCGCCGTCCGCGCTGGCCGCTGTCGACAACGTGACCGTGTCCGGCTCCTCCTCCGGAACCCGACTGGCAACTGTGTCGCTCACCCAGCACCTGCTGGGCCAGGACGGCGGGGCCGTGGCTCGCCCGCTCACGTCGACACTGTGGGTCACCGTCGAACGCCAGTCGAACGGGACGTGGCTGGTGGCGGCATTCTCGCCCCGCTGAGTGGAGTGCCGGAGCGCCGAGCGGCGCTCGGCAAGGTCCTGATCGTGCCTCGCTCGCTCGCACGCAGGTGCCGGCCGGTGATGGCCGTGTTGCGTCGGGCCGGCGGCCACGTCCCGGCCCCTGTGCGCGTGGTGTTCCGGCGGCTGATCTCGGTCGCCCTCGTGGCCGGCTTCGTCCTCGGGTTCACCCCCGTCGCCGCCCTGGCCGCCGGCACCGGCGACGCCGGCGGGACCCCGACCGTGTCCAGCCTGCCGCTGCTGCGATGGGCCAACGCGGTGGCCACCATCCACACCCACTACGGCGTGGGGTCGGTGGTCAGCGCCGGCGACCCATTTCTCACTGCCATCGCCGGCCTGTTGTTCCAGGTGTCGGCGCTGCTCTGGCAGGTCCTGGGCACACTGGTCACCGACGCCCAGGGCACCGATGCCGTCCGTCAAACGGTTCAGTTGGTCGATCCCGTCTACCGCCAGATCGGCGACGCCGTGGTGGGCACGACCGGGCAGACCTCGATCGTCGCCTTGGTGATCGTGGCCGGCGCCGCCATGGTCGCCTACCAGGCGTACCAACGCGGCTCGGGTGTCAGCGGCGCGCTGCGCGGTCTCGCCGGTGTCGTCTTGCCGATCGGTCTGCTGGTGGTCACCGTCCACTCGGCGGCCCACCCCCAATCCAACACCGCCGCCGTCCCCGGTTCACCGTCGTGGACGATCCAGAGGGTCACCGGGTGGACCACCACCCTGTCGGGGTCGGTCGCCCACCTCTCCGACGGGTTCGCCTCGGTGGGGACGTCCGGGATCACCGGGAAACAGGACGCCACCATGGCCGACTGTGCCAAGTACGTCGACGGCCTCGACAACCTCTACGCCCAGCAGAAGGCGACCCCGGGCACGGGGCCGAGCGCCCTGCAGGTGGCCGACAGCGTCACCTTGTCCCAGATCTGGGAGAGCGCGGTGATGGCCCCGTGGATGGACGCGCAGTTCGGCGCCGGTCCGCTCGGCCAGAAAGCGTTCTGTCACCTCCTGGAGATCCAGGCCAACGTGCCCGCCGCCGCCCAGGTGGCGGCCATGGCCGCCGATGTGCCCGGCGGCCCGTACTCGAAGGGGCACAGCGGTCCGACATGGAGCCAACTGGTCGCCGGCCACCCCTATCACGACGAGAGTGACCCGGCATACGTGCCCCTGCTCGGCCCTGACTTCGCCAACGGCGACGACGACCTGCGCCGCAACATGGTGGCCTGGGCCGAGTGTGACTACACCGGCGGCGACCCGGCCATGGTGGATTCGGGATGGAAGGTGGATCCCGCCTTCTCCCACGTCTTCAACACCTCGCCGACCAGCGACTCCTGCCGGACGTGGTGGAACCACGGCGACACCAAGCCTCCACCGCATGGCGGGACTGTCACCACCAACGGTCCGTTCGACTTCGAGGACGAGAACGTCATTCACACCGCTACCACCGTCAACGGCAACAACGCGGCCGACGCCCGCAACTACATCCAGGGCCTCAACGGCCACAACGCGGGACTGGCCCTGTCCACCTCGCTCATCGCTCTGGTGTCGTCGATCACCTACGCATGGAGCCTCGGCGGTCTGGCCCTCGGGGTCCTCATCGGCAAGCTCAGCCTGATCATCCTGGTGGCCTGCGCGCCGATCTTCCTGCTCCTCGCTGCTGTTCCGTCGGCGGCGACCCGCCGAGCAGCGCGCAAAGCCCTCGGTCTGAGCTTTGCCGCCCTGCTCTCCACCTTCACCTTCTCGGTGCTCATGGGTCTGATGCTGCTGTTCATCGGCCTGCTCCAACAGGTCACCCTCGGCCTGTTCCCCGACAGTGGCACCCTGCCCGGGCTCATCGAGGGCCTCATCCCCCTCGCTGCTCTGTTCCTGCTCCGCAAGCTTCTGCGACTGGTGGGCATGGACTCGATCACGTCGCTGCGCGGGGCCATCAAGACGACGGCGGCGTTCGGTCAGATGGGCACGAACACCGCGGCTCCGGCCACCCTCCGCTCCCGGCTCCGACAGGTGACGGACCTGACCACCGCAGCAGACGCCTTGCAGAGACGGGCGCGGTCCGGCATCCGCTCGTCGTCGTCCGCCATGGACCGCCCGAAGATGCCCGAGCGGTCCACGCCACCGGCCGCCGCTCCGCTGCCCTGGAACCGTACGTGGCGGAGCCTGGTCGACTCCCGGGCCCTGCCCAGACCGGCGCGGACCGGCCCAGTCGTCCCCGCCCCGCCGCCGGCCTCCATGCTCAGCGCCGGCCGGCCCCCGCCCACCGCATTGTCGCCGGTCATACGAACGTCGCCACCACGTAGCTCTCTGGCCCTCGGTCCCGCTCCGGCGTCCAAGGCCATCCCCGGCTCCTCACCGGCGCGG